>JAYEFL010000137.1:0-1622 GCA_034658635.1 Bacteroidota bacterium
TAGAATCTCAATTTGGCAATTACAGTAGAAACGCCATTACAACCCAGATCAAAGAACAACATGCCATGATTGCTAACTTTGGTGAAGATATTGCCAATAAGTTCGCAATGGATGCAATGGATGCCCCTGATCAGATTGATAACTTACTTGAACTTGCTAATGGGGAGATTGATAAGATTGTTTTAGGTTTATCATCAACTGATGAAAAAGAGTATCGGCGCAACATCAAAGGTCGTATCGTGGACGCTTCCATTACATCATTATTAAATAATGGTCAGTGGAAGACTGTAAAAAAGATGTTGAGTAGTGATAGTTATAAACAATTTTTACAATCTTCTAATTATTTAACATTACAGAAAGATTTAGCGGTTGGTGAAGCCAGAGAAAAAGAAACTAAAGAAAGAATTGCTAGAACTACTGCTAATATTGCTGCTGCTGCTGATCGTAATCTCACACCATCTGAAGTTTCGATGATATCCAATATGTCAGAGAAGAAAGATTGGACAGTGTTTGACGATATCAACGCATTTACATTAATAAATGGATCAATAACAGAAGAACAGAGAAGTAGTATTATTTCTAAAAGTGTGATGAAACCCGCTTTACAGAAAACAGACGCTAAAACATATGCTAACGATAAAGTCACAATATATAAAGCTGACCACCCTGATGCTTCAGATTCAGATATTGCCAAAATAAGAAGTGATGCGCTGATTAGTTACAGGCGAGCACAAGACAAAGAAGTTTATGCAACAACCATGGCGAAACGTGATGCCGAGGTTGAAACAGCAAAAGATTTAATGTTCAACACACAGCTTGGTACTCGACTAGCTACTATTGAAACAGAGGCCCAATTAATTAAAGCTCAAGGTAAAGAAACACCTGTGGAATTGAAGAACATGGCTAAAGGTCAAATGTCAGGATATCTCGCATCAATGGGTCAACTATATGTTGACTTAGACAGTGTTGGGGGTGTTCTTAATATTGATAATGGTACTTTTGAAAATATTTCAGCAGCGTTGAGTTCATCTACAGTCGGTCAAGAAGCAGGAAGAATATTTGGAACAGAGGCTCAGTCGATACGGAATAAGATCAATGCTCTAAAACCGCTAATTATCAACGCCATGCGACAATCCTCTGGTATGGGGGCGAGAGGTCTTGATTCTGAGAACGAGCTTAAATTTTACCTAGCTGCTGCCACAAATGAGAAAAAAGATATTCAGTCAAACGCCGCAGCTATTATTGCAATGGATGAGGCATATGGTAGTGGTGAAGTTGCTAAAGAACTACGGAAGAAAATACCATCTTCTTTAGTAGATCCACTGCGAGAACGTGGTAAACAAGTATTCGAAACAGGTGGTGCATTTGTAGGTATTGATTCACAGAATAGGATTATTACCGAAGAAATAATTAAATTCAATATGGATAGGTACGGAATGACTCGTGATGAGGTAATCGATAAAGCGGGGATTCGATAATGTCTTTAGATTTATTTGCTCCAGATAGTGATCAATCACATCCTTTAGATTTGTTCTCAAGACCACCTGTTGTGAATACAGGTGATCAGACTACTCCTGTTCCTCCTACTCCTGTTCCAACAGTAGAACCAACAGTAGAACCAA
>JAYEFL010000137.1:1722-3242 GCA_034658635.1 Bacteroidota bacterium
CAGCACGTTTAACGTATTAAACGAGTTCGGGAAAGCTCTTATGCACCCGATGGCTACAGCAAATACCATAGGTGAGGTTGTCTTAGGTGGTGTTGAAAAATTAATTCCCGGCGAACAACAAGCCGAACAAACATTTGATATGTTGATCGAAGGATTCAAGGATAAATATGGATCTCTTGAACAATTGAATCACACCATAGCGAACGATCCAGCTAGCGTGTTATTGGATATTTCAGCACTGATGACAAGCGGGGGAACTTTATTGACAAAAGTTCCTCAGACTGCTGCATATGGTGATGCTATGTTACAGGCAGGTAAAACCATTGACCCCATTTTAGCAACAGCAAAAGCAAGTGGTAAAATGGTAAAAGGTGGTAAAGATATCGTACAATCGACTCTAGGTACATTAACTGGAGAAGGAACACAAGCTATGAAAATAGCATCCAAAGGTGAAGGTATTACAACAGAATCAAGCCCTTATCTACAAGGACTTCGTAAAGAAATACCAGTGGAAAAAGTAGTTGGTACTATGGTTGAAGGATTGCGTAAAATCAAGGACACAAGAAGTAAAACATATCGTGTGGAACTATCAAAAATAAAACAGAATAAAGCTTCTATTGATACTACACCAATTAAGGAACATCTCGATGATCTAATGTCCGAGAATAATTATAATATAAGTATTACCGATAAAGGTAAACTTGATTTCAGTCGTTCATCAATACAGCGATCCGAACGAACGAAAATCCAAGAAATATTTAACGATGTTAAATCATGGGGGTCTAAGCAGGGAGATAATACTGTAATAGGTTTAGATACTCTGAAAAAGAAACTAGATAACTTTTACAGTGAAAACGCAAATACCAGAGCTTTTGTGACATCAATGAGAAACAAAGTAAAGGACACAATAGCTGAGAAAGTTCCCGAATATGCCAAAATGACAGAAAATTATAAAAAGACAACTGATCTTATAAATGAATTAGAGAAATCACTATCCCTCGGTGGTAAAACATCAATGACGACAACACTCAAGAAGATAATATCTGTTGGCAGGGATGATTTCGATTTCAGGAAAAACTTAGTAAAAGAGTTAGAAAATATAACAGGTGAGAGTATCATGGATCAAATTACAGGTATTTCAATGCAAGATGTAATACCTGAAAGACTATTCGGTAGAATTGCAGCAGGTGGAACTCTTGGTGTAGTCACCACTGGTGCGAACCCTTGGATACTAACAGTCGCTGCTGCCACTTCCCCTAAAGTAATGGGAGAGTTTTTAAATTTCATGGGGTTCAGTAAAAACCAAGTAAACAAAGCAGTTAACAACTTGAAAAAAATGGGTATTTTTAATCAACAGACTGAGAAAGCAATTGCATTATCTGGTAGAACCGATGATGAAGGAGTCCAACCATGACAATCAGTACAACGGGTACACGAATCTCATACACTGGGAATGGGGTGACTACTGACTTCTCATTTCCTTATCGATTCCTGAGTAACGAAGATCTGATTGTAACAGT
>JAYEFL010000138.1:0-13227 GCA_034658635.1 Bacteroidota bacterium
TTCGGTTATTCCGTTATTCGGTTATTCGGTTATTCGGTTATTCGGTTATTCCGTTATTCCGTTATTCGGTGATTCGGTTATTCCGTTATTCGGTTATTCGGTTATTCGGTTATTCGGTTATTCGGTTATTCCGTGACTCGAAGTTATGGTCGCTGAGCGGAGTCGAAGCGCGTTTCGATAAGTGATACCGTTAAACCGTTAAACCATTCTAAATTTCCGATTATTGTACTAGAATCAGAAGCTATTTCCGATATTTGAAATCTGGCTGATTAGATTGAGCTAATTTTGTTTAAACAAAAAAAACTGGCATGAAACGACCTATTCTTATTTTATTATTAGCTGTTACTTTCGGGATTTTTGGCAATTATACTCAGGTATATGCCCAAATGGATGACGGATTCACACCAAAACCATATTCAGTAAGTGGCATTTCTCAAGCGCTTATTAGTTTAAACGGACAATGGGATTTCAATCCGGCACCTCCGGTAAATTTCTGGAAAAAGACTCGTGCCAAACAGTTGGAATGGGAATCAATTCAGGTTCCTGGAGAATGGGTAATGCAGGGTTTTTCTGTTGAGCCGGGAACTCCAGCTGCCTATGCTAAAAGAATAATCATTCCTGCCGACTGGAAAGGAAAGAGGATCATTCTTAAATGTGATGGGGTTTACAGCCTCTCAAAAGTATACCTAAATGGCAAACTCGCTGGTCAGCATGAAGGAGGGTTTACCCCATTTGAGGTGGATCTGACTAAATTTGCAAAACCCGGAAGGGAGAACGAATTTATCCTTTCAGTTCAGAATGAATCTCAGGCAGATACTCTTGCTTCGGCTACTCAATATGCTGCTCATCAATTAGGTGGAATTACCCGGAAGCTTGAAATATTTGCTGTTCCGGAAACCTGTATTCGAGCTCTGAATGTAACAACCGACCTGGATGAAGACTATGAGGACGCTATGCTGACAGCTAATATCCAGATATCCATTGCCGACCAGAAGAGTTTCCAAAGTCTTCGTGTCAAAATGATACTTAAAGATCCAATAGGCAATGATATAGTAATGGATAAAAGCTATTCGCTGAGTTTTTCTCAGTTGCTTGAGAATGATAATCAAATCTTGACAATGCCAGTTATTAAGCCTGCACTTTGGGATCCCGAACATCCGAGCTTATATGACTTGTTCATCATTCTTGAGGCAGATGGAGAAATTATTGAGAAAGTTCAGCACAAAATTGGATTCAGAGAGATTGAGACTGTCGGTAATCAGGTATTTGTTAATGGCAGCCCAATCAAACTCAGGGGTGTGAATCGCCATGAAGTTCATCCAACAAAAGGGAGAAGCTTGTCTATGGACGAATGGCGGGCAGATGCTCAGCTATTCAAAGAAGCTAACGTGAATTATATCCGAACATCCCATTATCCACCTGCTGAAGAATTTATTGCTCTTTGCGATTCAATAGGACTCTTTGTGGAATGCGAAGCCCCGTTGTGCTGGGTAGGCCATGGTGCAAACGAAACCTGGAGGACAAATAATCCACATGACAATAAGTTTTACTCTGTTATTCGTCAGCAGGTTATGGAGACAGTAGCTCAATATCGCAATCATCCTTCTGTGATTATCTGGTCAATGGCTAACGAGTCAACATGGGGAGTTCCATGGCAGAGAGTTCTGGAAGAAGTTAATCATGTTGATCCAACTCGTCCTGTTAGTTTCCATGACCAGGGATACGGAGGATATAACAATTATGGAAGCAAAAATACTCAGATCGCTAATATGCATTACCCAGGTCCTGGTGGTCCGGCTGTCGCCTGGAAATTTGATCGTCCTTTGCTTTTCGGAGAATATGCACACTTGAATACATACAACCGCCAGGAGATCGTAACTGACCCCGGTGTGAGGGATGCATGGGGAAGAGGATTAGAAAGCATGTGGGAAAACATGTATAACAGCACTGGTTGCCTGGGAGGAGCAATCTGGTCAGGAGTGGATGATATATTTTACCTCCCTTCGGGGAAAGCTGTTGGATATGGAGAATGGGGACCAATTGATGGTTGGAGACGACCAAAGCCTGAATACTGGCATCTTAAAAAGATTTACTCGCCGGTGAAAATTGTTACCCGAACTCTTACCCGTTCAAAGCCAGGGAAGCCAATATTAATTCCGCTTGAGAACAGGAATTTGTTTACTAATATGAACGAAATCAACATTGTTTGGTCAGCCGGTGAACAGTATGGTTCAGCAACTATGGACCTTGGGCCTGGAAGCAGTGGAATCCTTCGGATCTGGACGGATGGAAACCTTGATGAGACCAGGTTTTTAGAATTGTCCTTTACCTCACCTCAGGGGATATTACTTGATAAGTATAGCCTGAATTTTGAAGAGGATTACGCTGAAAGCAAGAAGTCATCTTATCCGAAAGAGCCTGTTCTGCAGGTGCTTGAAAGAAAAGCCAGTGTTATTGTAGGGAATACAGAATGGGTATTCGATGCTCCAACAGGAAAAATCAGAGATATAATAAAAAACAATAAGGTTATTCTGGAAGGAGGTCCTGAACTGTTTTTAATCCCTTTAAAAACAGGCCCGTGCAACACTGAGCATAGCCTGGACATTGAACCCCATAATGATCCTTGTGAAAACTGGAATGGTAAGATTTCAGGTACAGGGAAGGAAGGCAATACTGTATACATTGAAGTGGAGGGTTCATATAAGGAGGCAGATGTAAAACTGCGATACAGTTTTGATACTTCAGCACTGGTAACTATTGATTATGAAATTACTGCTCGTGAAGCCATTAATCCACGACAGATTGGTTTGATTTTCGTAATGCCAGGCAGCTTCGATCAGCTAAGCTGGAAGCGAAAAGGACAATGGTCTGTGTATCCCGATACTCATATTGGACGCCCCAGCGGAACAGCTACTCCATTTCCTAAAGGCATATTATCCACGCAAAAATTTGGTGGCACACCTTCATGGAGATGGGAGGAAGATACCCATCCTATGGGATCAAATGACTTCAGGGCTACCCGTGATCGTCTGATTGAGGCTTCTTTAACGGATTCTGACGGGGATGGTATTCGGATGCATTCAGATGGTAGCGGTGCTTTCAGAGCCTTTGTAAATGGAACGAAAATCCACTTTCTGAGCGCAAGTTTCTCTACTGCTGGTGGAGACCTGTTTTTCTCAAGCCATTTAGCAGCTGAACGACATCCTTTAAAGAAAGGTGAAATCTGGAAAGGTCAGATTCGTATTGAACTATTGTAATCATTGTTAATTTGTATTAATTGCAAAACTATGTATATTTGGTGAGTATACATTAATTGGGATTAGTGCAGAAAACTATATTCTTCAGAGTATTAAGGTTTTATCTAGATGGCTTCCTTAAGATGCCAAAGTGGGGGAGGTATTTGTGGTTGATTATTCTGCTCAAATTGTTTTTCATGTTTGCTATTCTCAAAGTCTTTCTAATGCCCGACTTTCTAAAAATGAATTTCGGTACGGATAAGGAACGAGGAGATTATGTTCTGGAACAACTAACAGAATAACAATATATCTAAACCTAAATTGAATAACTATGTTAGAAAATTTTGATTGGGCACTTGTTGATTGGTCGCGATACCAGTTTGCACTGACTGCCTTGTATCATTGGCTATTTGTGCCATTAACTTTGGGGATCACATGGATTATTGCAATCATGGAGACCCTGTATGTTCGCACCGGAGATCCGGAGTGGAAAAAAATTACAAAATTCTGGATGAAGCTATTTGGAATCAATTTTGCAATTGGGGTAGCTACCGGAATTATACTGGAGTTCGAGTTTGGGACAAACTGGTCGAGTTACTCGTGGTTTGTTGGGGATATTTTTGGTGCTCCCTTAGCTATTGAAGGTATTATGGCCTTCTTCATGGAGTCAACTTTTATTGCCATTATGTTCTTTGGATGGAAAAAAGTTAGCAAGAAATTCCATTTAACTTCCACATGGCTGGTTGCCATAGGTGCTAATTTGTCGGCTTTATGGATTTTAGTAGCTAATGCATGGATGCAGAAACCAGTTGGGACAATTTTCAATCCAGATACTGCACGGATGGAAATGACCAGCTTTTGGGATGTGCTGTTGTCACCGGTAGCAGTTAACAAGTTCATTCATACCATTACCAATGGGTTTGTACTGGCTGCCATTTTCGTTATCGGAATTAGTGCCTGGTTTCTGCTTAAAAACAGAGAAACCAGACTTGCATTACGCAGTATGACCATAGCTTCAATTTTTGGACTAGTAGCCGGATTAGTCCTGATTTTCTCCGGGGATACTTCAACCAAGATTATTGCTGAAGTTCAGCCGATGAAACTGGCTGCCATGGAAGGACTTTACGATGGAAAAGAAGAATGTGGATTAGTAGCCATCGGAGTTTTATCCAGCAAGGAGAAAAGAACCTCAGGTGACGAGTTTCTATTTAAACTGGAATTACCGAAGATGTTATCCTGGTTATCATTTGGTGATGCGCAAGAATTTGTACCTGGAATCAATGATCTTATCAGGGGCAATGCAGAAAGAGGTTTGCTTCCTGTAAGTGAAAAAATCAAAAGGGGGAAGTACGCCAGAGAGTTGTTAAGCGAGTATAAAGCAAAACAGGATTTAGGAGATATCGAAGGTGCCGCGAAAATCAAAGAAACATTTTATACGGAAGATTTCAGGGATAATTATTTTGCATATTTTGGCTATGCGTTTAATGATGACCTGAATTATTATATCCCAAATGTCCCCTTAACTTTTTATAGCTTCCACATTATGGTGGGATTGGGATTCTATTTTCTGATATTCTTTGCCCTGGTTCTCTTTTTTGCTTCGAAAGGACAACTTCCGAAAAGGAAATTCTTATTACGACTTGCAATTTTCACTGTTCCACTGGCCTATGTGGCCTCTGAGGCAGGATGGATAGTTGCCGAGCTCGGAAGACAGCCCTGGACTGTTCAGGATCTGCTTCCAACTGTTGCTGCTGTTACAAAGATTGATGCAAGTTCTGTTCAGGTAACCTTCTGGTTATTTACTCTCACCTTTACTGCCTTAGCAGTAGCGGAAGTAGGTATAATGATAAAAGCTATTAAAAATGGATCAAAAAATGAAGGAGGGACCAAATAATGTTTGAAGCTTTATCATATTTAACATTGCAACAATACTGGTGGATGCTGGGTTCGTTGCTTGGTGCATTACTAGTGTTCCTCATGTTTGTTCAAGGCGGACAAACTCTATTATTTACTCTGGCTAAAACTGAGGATGAACGAACCTTGCTGGTTAATTCACTCGGACATAAGTGGGAGTTCACTTTTACTACTTTAGTGACTTTTGGTGGTGCCTTGTTTGCTGCATTTCCTTTGTTTTATGCTACAAGTTTTGGGGGAGCATATTGGGTGTGGACCATAATCCTGTTTGCCTTTATTCTGCAGGCTGTTTCGTATGAATTCAGAACCAAGGCAGGAAACTTTTTCGGACAAAGGGTATATGAGATTTTTCTAATCCTCAATGGTGCATTGGCAACAATTCTTATTGGTACTGCCGTTGGCACCTTTTTTACAGGTTCAGAGTTTTCCCTGAATGACATGAATCAAGTTATCTGGGAAGGTCCGGCACGTGGTCTTGAAGCCGCTTTTAATATTCAAAACCTTGCTCTCGGACTGGCTGTCTTCTTTTTAGCGCGTGTGCTTGGCATTCTTTATTTTATGAATAATATAGAGGATGATGCAATTAATAGCCGGGGTAAGAAACAATTGTTGATTAACACTGTACCTTTTTTAGTGTTTTTTCTATTCTTTGTTATTCGATTAATGTTCCTTGATGGCTTTGCTTATGATCAGGATACAAAGGAGGTTGCAATGGAGGCTAATAAGTACTTTAATAACCTGATAGAAATGCCGATTGTTCTGGTTATTTTCTTATTGGGTGTTGTGGGTGTTTTGTGGGGCATTATTGTTTCCCTATTGAAATCAAGCACTAAGGGAATCTGGTTTTCCGGAGCAGGAACTGTTTTAACTGTACTGGCATTATTTTTCCTGGCTGGCTTTAATAACACAGCATTTTATCCTTCTACTTTTGACTTGCAGTCTTCTCTAACGATTGAGAACGCATCTTCCAGTAAATTTACGCTTACTGCAATGTCATATGTTTCTTTGATGATCCCTATTGTGTTGGCCTATATCTGGATAGCCTGGAGGTCATTGAATAAGAAGAAGATGAGAAAAGAAGACCTGTTGAATAGTGATGATCACGTGTATTAATTAGAAATATTGAAAAATGGAATATATTGAAGAAATCCTCACATTTTTATCCTGGCCATTAGTTATTGTAGTGTCATATTACCTTAGTAAATATGCTTTACGTAAATTTGACAAGTTTTTGCCTGAGGCAGATGATGAATAATACTAACTTGTCGAAAAATGGAACTGGAAACTCAATGGTTCAATGACCTGTCAGAATATCCTCTGATAATCGCAGGTCCTTGTGCAGCAGAGAGTGAAAAACAAATATTGGAGACAGCGGCTTTTCTTGCAGAGACAGGAAAAGTCGCTGTTTTTCGTGCTGGATTGTGGAAACCCAGAACCCGCCCCGGATCTTTTGAGGGTGTAGGGGAAAAGGGATTACCATGGTTGATCAGAGCCAGAGAAGAAACTGGTCTTAAGATGATCACCGAAGTAGCTAGCGCCGAGCATGTTGATCAGGTTTTGGAGGCTGGGATTGACATGGTTTGGATAGGTGCCAGAACAACTGCAAACCCTTTTATTGTGCAGGAATTGGCTACAAGGCTGAGTCGGGAAAGCATCCCGGTTTTTGTAAAAAACCCCTTACACCCTGACCCTTCCCTGTGGATAGGCGCTCTTGAAAGGATTAATCGTACCGGGGTTAAAAAACTCGTGGCAATTCACAGGGGATTTTATCCCTTTGAACAATCTGACCTTAGGAATATTCCCAAATGGGAATTGCCGATTGACCTGATGATTAAGTGTCCGGGTCTCCCAGTCATCTGTGACCCCAGTCATATTGCAGGTCAGGCAGGGATTGTTCCCGGGATAGCACAAAAGGCCATGGATTTGCATATGAATGGTTTAATGGTGGAGGTCCACCCAGATCCGGATAAAGCTATGAGTGATGCAAAACAGCAACTCTCATATTTAGCTTTTGATAAATTTCTGGAGCAATTGTCTGTTCGTGAAGAGTTTGCAGTAAATGGAGAATTCCTGGATTTGTTGTCGCGGTACAGGAGCCAAATTGATAGTGTTGATGCTCAAGTTTGGGAATTGCTAGCCCAACGCATGTCCTTTGTCGATAAAATTGGTGGCTATAAGTCTGAGCATAATGTGGCCATTCTGCAGCTGGAACGGTGGGCTGAAGTTTTACGATCACGATCAGCCATGGCAGACCAATTGGGATTAGATAAAACCTTTATCAAAAAGCTTTTAGATTTGATTCACCAGGAATCCATTAGGATTCAGAGTAAAAATTAATACTATGAGGAAAGTTGGGAAATTCTTGTTTGTTGGTGTTGTAATTATGATTATTTCTTTCGCATGGAGTACTGAATCTCCACAAAAATTCTGGAAGGGTAATATGCATACTCATTCTTACTGGAGTGACGGTAATACTTTTCCTGAAGAAGTAGCCTGGTGGTATAAAAGTCATGGATATCATTTCCTTGCTGTTACTGACCATAACATTTTACAGGAAGGGGAAAAGTGGTATAATGTTGATAGAAATAAAATTGTCAGCGAGAATTACGAGAATTACCTGGAGCATTTTGGAGGTCTGGGTTTAGAGACTGAAATTCGTGGAGAACAATTATGGGCTAAATTGAGAACTCTTGAAGAATATCGCCAGCAATTTGAAAAGCCTGGTGAGTTTCTGCTTATTGGCGCAGAGGAAATTACAGATGCAGCTGAGAAAAGGCCTGTACATCTGAATGGTATTAATCTCAGTACTATAGTCGATCCTACGAAGGGAGAGCTGGTTCCTGACTGTCTTCGAAGCAATGTCGAGAGGATTCGTGAGGCACTTGCGAAAGATGGTAATCCTGAATGGATAATCGTGAATCATCCCAATTTTGGCTGGGCATTGACAGCAGAGGATATTGCGAAATCAGGTGCTCGCTTTTTTGAAGTGTACAATGGGCATCCCAGTGTAAGGAATTATGGAGATGAGAGTCATCAGAGTACAGAAGAAATGTGGGATCAGGCTAATAAATGGAGAATGAAGAATGGAGAAGCTCTATTATTAGGTATTGCCAATGACGATAGCCACCACTATCTTGTTTTTCAGCCTGGCCGGGCCAATCCCGGAAGAGGGTGGTCAATGGTCCGATCACAGGAGCTAACACCGCATGCACTTTATCAGGCTATGATTAAGGGGGATTTCTACTCTTCTACCGGAGTTGAACTAAAAGACTTTGTGAGAACAGGAAAGCAAATTAGGATTCGTATTAATCCGGAAAAGGGTGTTGAGTATCGAACCCGGTTTATTGCATTGTTGAATGGTGCTGATGATGCTGAAGTGGTTCATGAGCAAACAGGAACCAGGGCGAAATATGTTTTTAAGGGAAATGAGTTATTTGTTCGGGCAAAGGTGATTTCCAGCAAGCTGCATGAGAATCCATTCCAGGAAGGGGACTTGGAGGTAGCATGGATACAGCCTGTTCAGCTTAAGAAATAATTCCTCTTCGTTGTAAAAATCCGAACAAGACTCCATACCCAAAATACAGGATAATTGTTAGAAAGAGTCCGGTATGAAAAAATGCCAGAATAGTTCCAAATCCAAGTGCAAGAAAAAGGTATCTGAATTTATTTTCCTGCCACCGAAAGCCCTTAAGTTTTAGTCCGTACAGATGAACAGGTATCACCATTAGCAAAGCAACTGTTACTGAGTATATGATTATCGCTTCGGGGTGTGAGAACCAATCAATAATGAATGATTCTGGTTGACTGAATGCAATGAGAGGCAGACTGATCACCATCAAGGCATTTGCCGGTGTGGGTAGACCAATAAATGTATCTTTCTGATCTTCATCCACATTAAATTTTGCAAGTCTGAGTGCTGCAAAAACAGTAAGCAAAAAGGGAATTAGCAGAGTAATCCAGGTTTTAGCAGGTAAGGAGAATGCAAAAGCCTCAACATCCAATTGTTGTTTTAGCATTACATGTAAAATAATCGCTGGTGCTAGTCCGAATGATACCAAATCAGCCAGGGAATCAAGTTCTTTTCCCATAGGAGACTGTACCTTTAAAAGCCGGGCAGACATACCGTCAAAAATATCTGCATGAAAAGCTACAAGCAAAATAATAGCACTAAGGCGCAAGTCTCCGCTGAAGGCAACCAGAATTGACAAGCATCCACCAATAAGGTTTAGTGTTGTTAAAGTATTCGGTATGTTAGAAATCAGTCTTTTCATCAACATTTTGTTCCCCTCTATAGCAATAATTGGGTTCAAAAATAGTTAAAAATGATAGTTTGTCTATATTGTACAGCTAAGTTTAGAAAATCAATATGAGAAGATCTTTTGGGATATTCATAGTTCTTGCAATAACCGCCAGCTTATCTGCTCAGGTTAAGTACAGTAATGAATTTCTTAATATTGGTATTGGAGCCCGAACTATGGGTATGGGTGGCGCAGCAATAGCACTGGTTGATGACGTTACTGCAGGATACTGGAATCCATCTGCATTGCTTGGAATTGAGACTGGTTATGATATGTCTCTTATGCATTCTGAGTACTTCGCAGGTCTGGCTAAATTTGATTATGGTGCATTGGCTCGTCGTATTGATGCAGAAAGTGTGGCGGCTCTTTCATTTATTCGCCTGGGTGTGGATGATATTCCTAATACACTGGAATTAATTGATGCTGATGGTAATTTTTTGTACGACAGGATAAAAACATTTTCAGCTGCTGACATGGCACTCATTTTCTCTTACGCCAGAAAAATGCCTGTGGAGGGATTAACCGTTGGTGGTAATGCAAAGATTATTTATCGTAGAACGGGAGAATTTGCCAATGCCTGGGGTTTTGGTATTGATGCTTCTGCAACGTGGATAAAGAACGATTGGCGATTTGCTGCCATGGTCAGAGATATAACAACCAGCTTTAATGCCTGGCGAATTCAAACTGATAAACTGGAGGAGGTTTTTGCGCTGACTGGCAATGAGATCCCTGATAATTCTCTTGAGATTACAATGCCCCGAATAATTTTTGGGGCAGCACGGAGCTTTCAGGTTAATGATAATATTATTGCTTCTTTAGATTTGGACTTGCATTTTGCTCTGGATGGTAAACGACCTGTGCTGTTATCACTGGGCTACACAGGCATTGACCCTTATCTTGGAACGGAATGGACATACAATAAGTGGTTATCTCTTCGCTTAGGAGTTGGACAGTTTCAATGGGTTTCAGGGATGGAAGGAAAAAATGAGTTAAGCCTTCAGCCAGCAATGGGATTGGGAATCAGTTTCAAGAACCTTCAGATAAATTATGCACTGACTGATCTTGGTGATTATGCAGTATCACAATATTCTAATATTATTTCACTAAGGTTCAGCTTCAATAACTAAGTAATGGGAATAAAAAAAATCCGCCCTGATATCAGAGCGGATTTTTAAGAATTAAGTATTTCTTAAATACTGTTTATTTCTTGCCTTTAGTTTTATCGTCGCAGCAAGCTTCTGTCTTTTTTTCTTCTTCACAGCAGGAAGCTTTTTTCTCTTTTGCTGCTTCTTCTTCACATTCTGCTTGTTCACCACAACCGCCACATCCACCTTCAGCATGAGCTTTGACTACAGTTTTTGTTGCTTTAGTGTTTTTCTTTTTCTTCTTTTTGTCTTTATCCTTGTCTTTATCCTTGTCTTTATCTTTGTCCAAATTATTGTCAAAGTTATTGTCAAAAGATTGTTCAAGAACTACCTGATTGCTTTGCTCAGATACTGTTGCTGCAGGAGCAGTTAAAACGCCAACAAGGGCTACCAATGCGAAAAGTGCAATAAATTTCTTCATAATGTTTTATTTGTTTGAAAAGAATTTGTAACGAAGAAACGGTATATGCACCCGGATGGGTGTTAACGAATCGTTAAAAGCTTGAGTGTTAAGAGAATTTTAACAAGATTCAGGCCATTTAGCCAAAACAGTTTGCCTTCCTGATACTATCTGACCTGTCGAAACAGATACCTGTGTATTTATTGGCAGGAACAAATCTACTCTGGAACCCAGTTTAATGAACCCCAGCTCCTCCCCCTGGAAAACTTCTTGCCCGGGCTGAACGTATGAAACTACTCGTCTGGCCATTATTCCAGCAATCTGTTTGATTAATAGCTGGTTGCCATCTGTAGTTTTAATCCCGATACTTGTGTGCTCATTAAGATGAGATGATTTTGGATTTCGGGCAAAAAGGTGTTTGCCCGAAAAATACCTGAAATAGCTGACTTCACCTGACACTGGCATCCAGTTTATGTGAACATCTGCTCCAGACATAAATATAGAAACTTTGATACGCTTATCTTTGAAGAATTCTGCCTCATCTTCTTCCTGTATTGCAACCACTAGTCCGTCAGCAGGAGCTATAATGCTATTGTCTAATAATTCAATTGCCCGTTCAGGGCTTCTGAAGAATAACATAGTAAATGAGAATCCGGAAACTACAATCAGGCTAATAAGAAGGCAAATCCAAAGAGTATTAATGATTAGCCACGCAAGAGTCACCATTCCGCTACCAGCGATCAGGAAAATACCCAGAGTTGAACGACCTTCTTTATGAATTCGCATTTTAAGCTAATAATAAGAGGCACAAATATACAGCTGGAATTGCAAAAAGCAAACTATCGAGCCTGTCGAGCCAGCCTCCATGCCCTGGAAGGGATTTGCCCGAATCTTTAACTCCGAGCGTTCTTTTCCACATAGACTCAATGAAGTCACCTATGTTACCAAATATCATTGCAACAAATCCAATAATCCACAAATGTGCTTCTGGAATTTCAGTAACTATCAGAGATAAGATCCAGATAGATCCTGCACCAAAGAGAAGTCCTCCAATTAGTCCTTCCACAGTCTTTTTAGGACTTATCCTCTTAAACAGAGGGGTTCGTCCGATCAAAACACCTGTCAGATAAGCCCAGGAATCATGCACCCATATAACCACAAGGATTACAACAATAAGATTGGCAGAATATCCCTCAGAGTAGTGTGAGAAAACTAATTCTGGCAGAATACCAAAAGGAACCCCAATGTAGGCTAATGCCATCAATGACATTGCAATATTAAGGAAAGGTTTGGTCTTGTTCCGAAACAATTCAATCAGAAAAACCAGAAGTAAAAATCCTGTTCCAACTCCAATAAGTGGTGCATTCCACCCTGTTTCATAAAACAAAAAACGGGAAACAATTGGCCATAGTCCAAGTAATATTCCTAAAAGGATTATCGGTCTGGTACCATCCTTGCGGGCTAAAGCGAAAAATTCAAAAAGAGCAAAACCGGCAAGTCCAGAATAGATGATGAAAAATCCCCATGAGCCCAGCAGGGGCGCTCCTAATAGAACCAATACATATATGAAACCGGTTCCGGTTCTGGTCAGTAGCTCTTTCAAATCTTTGAGTCTAAGAGCAACTTACGAGATCTTTTTGCATCTGCCGAGTTCACATAAACTTCGAACTCACCAAAAGACATGTAGCTGGTGTCTTTTTTGTTCATTACAACACCAATAATATCATTTTCCTTGAGAATCTCTTGAACCAGCTGAGCTTTGTATGATTTATCAACTGTATACACTAACGTCCAGTCTTTTTCCATTTGAATTAATTGTCGTTTACCAAAAATACGTATAATTCTTCAGGACCATGCATTCCATGGATTAATGTTTTTTCAATATCTGCTGTTCGGCTTGGGCCGGAAATAGTTGTGACCATAGAAGGCAATTTTCCATATTTCTCCTTTATTGCTGCAAGACCTTCACCAATCTCATTTTTTAGTTGAGAAGTAAAAGCCACAACAATATGAACAGGAGCAAATCCATACAGTCTCCTTCCTTTTATTTGAGCTGAAGAAACAAGTATAGAGCCGGTTCTTGCTATAAGGAATTCACAAGCAGTAACCGCTACCTCCATTTCTTTAAAGCGTTCAGGATCATTAAAGAATGGGATGCCGGCCATGCTAAGGTAGGTAGAGATATCTGACTCTATGGAATAAACGGATTCCCATTTGTTGTCATGAAATAAATT
>JAYEFL010000139.1:0-38346 GCA_034658635.1 Bacteroidota bacterium
TACTCCTGTGAATTTTACTTGTGGAAATTCACAGGAGTATCCTTTGGGAAATGGCTCAATAAACTAATCAGGGTTAACTGAGGGAAGGCCCAGGTATCAGGAACTACAACCAACACATTGACTCCTTGTGATTTGAACATCCTGGCTAACTGATCAGCCTTCTTTTCAGAATCAACAAGAATATCAGAATAAACAACTTCCACCTTACTTGAATCAGGAAGAACTACTTTCCCAACCAGCCTGTCTGCTGTGAGTTTTACAATGTTCTTTGCTCGCTCTAATGAGCTTGCATCAATACGTGGATCTCCGGTAGCAAATACACCGATAACAGGTGACAGAGGTAACTTGGCATCATTTTTCGTAAGTAGTTGTGCAGTCATAATTCACATTTTTTCTCTTGGTGTACTTATTACACTAAGTATTTTATGTAAATTTAGAAAAAAAATCTAAATTAGACAGTATGGATTCCAGCGAATTAATGCATCATTTTACGGTTGATTGTGTGATCTTCGGAATGGATTCTCATGATTTAAGTGTTTTGCTAGTTCAGCGTGAGTTCCAGGATCCTGAAAATCCTTCAACTATCATAAAAGATTATAAATTTCCAGGAAATTTTGTCAGTTTCTCTGAAGATCTGGATGTTGCTGCATTGAGGGTACTCAAGGAATTAACTGGAATATCAGACATCTATCTGGAGCAATTCAGAACATTTGGGTCACTTAGCAGGCTAAATAATCCTAATGATCGGGCCTGGCTCAAAACTGTTTTACCAATAGAATTGAAAAGGATTCTCACAGTGGCATATTTTGCACTTATACCGATCGAGAAGGCAGAGCAGGAAAATTTATCTTCTCGTGCATTCTGGTTCAAATTATCAGACTTACCCCCACTCCCATTCGACCACCCTGAAATCCTGAAATCAGCTCAGGAGGCTGTTCTGTCAAAGCTCTATAAAGATCCTATTGTTTACGAATTATTGCCTGAAAAGTTTACCCTTACCCAACTGCAGAAAAGTTATGAAGGCATTATTGGGCAAGCATTAGATAAAAGAAATTTCCGCAAGCGTGTTAGCAATCTTCCATATTTATTTCCGTTAGATGAATGGCAGCAAAAGGTAGCTCACAAACCGGCTCGCTTATACAGATTCAGCAAAAATATTTACGAGCAAACTAAAAAGGACAATTTGTATTTTAGCACCTGAAATGAATCGAAAGATTATTATTACTGAAGATGGGTCACATTCCCTGCAGGTTCCGGAACTACAGGAAACCTATCACTCAATACATGGGGCAATACAGGAAAGTCAGCATGTGTTCATTAAGAATGGTTTGCAAAGCCTAGGTCAGAAAAATATCAATATTTTTGAAATGGGATTTGGAACCGGACTAAATGCTTTGCTGAGTTATTTATTGTGTCATTCTAAAGAGCAGTTTATTTCATATACCAGCATTGAAAAGTATCCTTTGTCTTTGGATGAGGCTAAACAATTGAACTTTCCAGTGCAATTAGAGCAGAATCGATCCTTTTTCGATCGCATGCACACTGCGGAATGGGGTTCAACTTCTGTGATTGAGCCTGATTTCAAATTAACAAAAATAAAAGCTGACCTGTCCGGAACAGAATTAAAGGGAAGTTATGATATCGTCTTTTTTGATGCTTTTGGTCCTGATATACAAGCAAATCTATGGACAATTGAGGTTATGAGCAAAATGCACAAATTACTTCGTTCCGGAGGACTTTTTGTAACTTACAGTGCAAAAGGCCAGGTAAGACGCAACTTACAAGAAGCAGGATTTACAGTTGAAAGGCTTCCTGGTCCTCCTGGAAAGAGAGAAATGATAAGAGCGACTAAAATCCAGAAAATATGAAATCCACAATATTGTTAAGACTCTTTCTTATCACATGTTTTGCTATTATCGGCATTCAATCATACGCACAGTATGATAATCACATGATTCTGAAGAAGGGATATAAGAGTAAGCATCATTATCTTATTGGAGATTCTATCAGGTTTCTTAGAAATCATATGGATGTTCCGGTTATCGGGCAGATTGAAGCTATTGGGGAAGATTTTTTTGTAATCAAAGCTCAGGTTTTTCCTATTTCAGAAATCACCAGTATTTATTATTACCGAAAATCTTTCAACTTCAGAGGAGCAGGCAAGATGCTTCAATTTGCCGGACCTGGTTTTCTTGGAATTACTGCTTTTAATGCCTTGTATAATTCTATCCGCCCCATTTGGTCTGTAACAAACCTGGTTACAAGTGGGAGTCTCTTTCTATCAGGCATGATCCTGCCCCTCTTCCAGGTAAGAAAATATGAAATTGGCAATAAGTTCTTTCTTCTGATTGTTCCGTCTGATCCGGAACTATACAAGCTCATGAATGGCTCTTAAATGCTTGTGCGAACTGTTATCATGAAGTTACGACCCGGAGCAGCTATACCTGAGCTATACGGTCTGTATCGTTTATCCAGGATATTTTCTACGCCAAGATTAATTTGCAGAAAAGGTTTTAACTGATAAGCCATATTAAAGTTTAAGGTATACCAACCGGGTGAATAAAGATCCCCATTTTCATCGCTTGTATAAAGATAAACCTTGCTCAATTCAGATGGCGCCATCTGTTCATTGGTTTTAGTTCCATTATACCTGATAAAAAAGTCACCCCTAAATTTACCAGTTTGATAGATTAGATGGGTAGCGCCAAACATTGGTGCGGCATGTCTCATTGGTATGCCGCCTGATTCCTCCCCATGGCTTGCAGAAAAACTTGACCGCAGGTATAACTGATTGATAAAGTGCCAGTTAATGGCTGCAGAGAAACCATAAACGATAGCCTGGTCAGCATTAACGATAGCTTCTACTTTACTATACTCACCATCATACATGATATAACTTTCACCATTGAAAGTAAAATCGCGACGCACCATGGCATCAAAAAGGAATGTGTAAAATCCGGTAATTTCTACTTTAGCCTTATCTCCAAACATTTTGATTACACCAAGATCTGCATTGAGAGCATATTCCGGCTTCAGGTCTTCATTTGGCACAATCACATTTCCTGGTTCTGAATCGAAAACCTTCCCTACATCATCCAAATTCGGAGCTCTGAAACCACTTGAAAAATTCATATTGAATTGCAGTGATTGAACTGGATGCCACGCTACTCCAGCACTTCCATTAAATGCGGTATTGCTAATTTGAATCTGATCATATGGAAAATCAAAAAACTCTTTTGTAACGAATAATGAATTCAGATTAACATAATTGGCACGAATTCCTATTGACAATGCAATTTTATCGCTTAGCCGGCTTTTCAAACCTGCATAGGTACCTGAATTTATATAAAGCGTTCCTCCATCCGGATATCTGCTGGAAACCTGAGACAATTCTCCTGAATAGACATCTCGTCCAATTCCTGAAGACAGAACACGGTTGGTTGACCACTCAAGACCATAGAAAAGCTCCTTGGTATCAGAGATTGTTTTGTCAGCATCGATATTAATGCTTGTAACATCCAGATATTCCTTTCGCTCTCTAATCTGTGTCTGCCCAAGCTTTCGATCATGTCTGCTTTCTGTATAAGACTGATAGGCCATAGTCAGTCTAAGTCTGTCAAAAATTGGAGTAGTATCCTTTAGCTCAGCACCCAGATGATGCATAAGCCACTGGCTCGGTCCATAATACCATTCAGCATATTTTGGAATTCCATCCTGAATCTCAAGGTACCTGTCGTATCTAGGAATATCACTACTCCTGGAATAATGAAGCGCATAAGTCAAGTCAAGAGTTTTGCTTGGGCGGAAACGAAATTTCTGCATCATGTTCACCTGACTGTAAGCTGATCCAACCTGGATATTCGGATTAGTATTTTGCATCACTGAGTCTTGATAGGGATAAACCCTTACAAAGACAGGTAAAACATAAAAGTCATCTCCCTTATCCCCCATTCTTAAATCATTATAGTCGGAGAAGGAAATGCTGCTAAGCATGCCCCAGTTCTTTTTGCCATAGCTAAAATCGAGGTGACCAGTTTTTTCAAGACTGGCGGTACTGAACCTTGTTAATGCATTCAGACGAAGATAGGCATCATCAGTTGTAGACAACTTCACCTGTCTGGTATGAAAATCCATTACACCTCCAATAGCATCGGATCCATAGATAATACTCCCCGGTCCAAAAATCACCTCTGAATTATCCATGATATTCGGGTCTAGCATAATCACATTCTGAAGGTTGCCTGATCTGAAAATAGCATTATTCAGTCGTACGCCATCCATTGAGAGTAAAACACGATTTGCAGAAAACCCTCGAATCATCGGGCTTCCTCCACCCAACTGGCTCTTTTGAATAAATACCTGATCTGATAATCCAAGCAGATCGGCGGTAGTCTGAGGATTATAAAAATTAACATCCTTACTTCGGATTGCTTCAATTTTGTTAGGAATCTCTCCCTTATCCTGCTCCCATCGATTCTGGGAAACTACTATTTCATTCACCCGAATCAAATCTTCCTTAATCCTTACTATGCCACCATTTTCCATGATAGCATCCAGAGTAGTTCTTTCATAAACATAGGATGGATGTTGAAAAAATAAGGTGTCATTTTTGCCAAACTTTGAAAGATCAGCCCAGCCTTTTGCATCGGTCAGTGATGATATTTTTGACGAAAATATAAACACATCCGCAACAGGCTGCAGGTCTGTTTCATCAATTACTTTGACACTTTGGCCAAAGCCGGTAAAAATCGAAAAAAGCAATAATAGCATGGATAGACTCAGGTGCTTCATATCTTTTGGAATCATCAAAAATCATTCCATAATACCTGCCAAATCAAGAATAAACGCATACCCAAGAGCTACCTGTTCATATCTTTTAAATCTTCCACTTGCTCCGCCATGTCCGGCCTCCATATTAGTACGCATTATCAAAATATTGTCATCAGTTTTCATCTCTCTGAGTTTGGCGATCCACTTAGCTGGTTCAAAATACTGAACCTGAGAATCATGCAATCCTGTTGTTATCAAAATGGCAGGATAATCTATTGCTTCAATATTATCATATGGAGAGTACGATAACATGTATTGGTAGTAATCAGGATCATTTGGATTCCCCCATTCATCATATTCACTCGTTGTCAATGGAATGGTTTCATCCAACATAGTAGTCACAACATCAACAAAAGGAACGTTTGCTATTACCCCTTTGTACAAATCCGGACGCATATTAAGGATTGCTCCCATTAGTAAGCCACCAGCGCTGCCACCCTGAGCAAATAGAAGATCATGAGTTGTATATTTATTATTGATCAGGTATTCTGCACAGTCGTTGAAATCAGTAAAAGTATTTTTCTTTTTAAGCAATTTGCCTTCTTCATACCAATATCTACCCATTTCCTGTCCTCCGCGGATATGGGCAATTACGTATACGAAACCACGGTTAAGCAAACTTAATCTGACAGATGAAAAAGAAGGACTCATAGAATACCCATAGGAACCGTATGCATATAACAATGCAGGGTTTGATCCATCCATGACTAAGCCTTTTTTGTAAACAACAGACATTGGGATCAAAGTACCATCCTGAGCTTCAGCCCATCTTCTTTCAGTAACGAAATCATCGGGATTGTAAGCTCCCACTACTTCATCTCTTTTGAGAAGAATTCTTTCTCCTGTTAGCATATTGTAGTCATAGGTCGATCTGGGAGTCGTTAGTGAAGAGTACGTATACCTCAGAAGTTCAGTATTGAAATCTCGGTTTACAGATATCGATGCAGTATATGTTTCTTCATCAAACGGCAATACCTGCTCCTCGCCTTCTTTACTGAGCATTGAGATAATTCGCATAAGGGGTAAACCTTCTTTGCGCTCCTGCAGCACCAGGAATTGACTAAATAACTCAAAACCCTCAAAAAGGACATCTTCATCATGCTGAACTACATCCTGCCAATTGTCCATTCCGGTTTTATTTACCGGAGTTTTCATTAATCTGAAGTTTTCAGCCTCCCAGTTTGTACGGATAAAAAAGAATTCACCAAAATGATCAACAGAATACTCAACATTATCCTGACGCTCCTGCACTACCTTAAAAGACTTATAAGGCTGATTAGCACTTAAGTACAAGTACTCAGAAGATAGTGTACTGGAGGAGCCAATCAAAAGGAATTTTCCAGATTTGGTTCTTCCAACACCTACACTATATGTTTCATCTTCTTCAAAATATACGAGTTCATCTTTTTGGGGATCATCACCAAGGCTGTGTCTGAAAATTTTCTCTGAACGAAGCGTAAGCGGATCTTTGCGGGTAAAGAAAAAGGTCTTGTTGTCATTAGCCCAGGCAACTCCGCCTGTTGTTTCCTTAATTGCATCTGTGTAAATCTCTCCTGTTTCCAAATTTTTTATATAAACAGTATATTTTCTACGACTTACAGTATCTACTCCAAAGGCCAGTAATTTATTGTCTGTACTAACCGATGCCCCACCTATCTGAAAGTAATTATGACCTATTGCCATCAGGTTAACATCAAGCATCACTTCCTCCTGAGCATCAAGGCTACCCTTCTTCCTGCAATAAACAGGATACTCGCCACCTTCAACAAATCGGGTATAATAGTAGTAGCCATTATCCAGATATGGAACAGATTCGTCATCCTGTTTAATCCGGGAAATAATTTCATCGAACAAAGATGCTTGAAAGCTTTTGGTGCTTGCCATTACCTCATCCAGATAGGAATTCTCTGCATTCAGATACTCAATTACATCAGGATTTTCTCTTTGATTGAGCCAATAGTAATTATCCACACGAACATCTCCGTGCTTGGTAAGTTCCTTTGGTTTCTTTTCAGGATGAGGAGGGCTCGAAAACTGTGATTGCAGTTTTCCTGTTGGGGATTGACAAGAAGAAATCATAAGTGTTGCCAAAGCAAGTATTACTAGTTTTATTGTCTGTACTCTCATTGTTCCAATTTTAAGAAAAATAATCTATCTGACCTTTTCTGGTATTTTAACATCCGGATGGTCTTTGGCGAACCCGACCCAGTAATCACGGATTGTGCTTTTGACCTCTTTACGAAGACTAAAAATACCGATAAGGTTTGGAATGGTCATAAAAGCAATTGTAATACCTGAGAAAGTCCAAACAATAGACGTATCCGTAAAAGAAGCTAAAAAGAAACCGGCTACATACACCACTCTATACCATATGACAGACTTTGTTCCAAAAAGGAAGGTCATTGCACGCCCGCCATAATATGACCATGAAATTGCAGTTGAGAATGCAAATAATAGTAGTCCGATACTGACAATATACTTTCCATAATCACCCATCCAACTCTTCTTGAATGCCTCAGTAGTTAATGGAGCACTATGTATTAATGAGACACCATTTATCTCCAATTTTATATCAGATGCCTTGATCACTCCATTGTCAATAGGAACTATTCCTGTATAAAGGTCACCGTCAACCAGAAATTCCATGTCTTCAGCAACACTTCTTGCGTGTAAAATAGTTAATGAGTTTTGCAATTTACCATCCCTGATATTCAATTCACCTGAGTATGAAGGTATTTCAGTTTTCCTGTTAAGAAAGGCAGCCATTGTAGCCACATCATCCGAATTATCCTTATCAAATTCATGATTCAACACAACCACATCAGCCATTTGAAAGGTGTTAGGCATTTTCTCATTCCAAACTCCGGATGACAGAATAACCAAACCAGTAAGTGTACAAATAATTATTGTATCAATAAATGGCTCAAGAATAGCTACCATACCTTCAGAAACCGGTTCGTGAGCTCTTGCAGCAGCATGAGCAATTGGGGCAGAGCCCTGTCCTGCCTCATTTGAAAATAATCCCCGGTTTACACCCCGGTTAAAAGCAAAAGCAAATCCGGCGCCCATAAAACCTCCAACAGCAGCTGTTCCGGTAAACACTTCTGAGAAAATTGATATAAAACTTGGAACAATATTCTGGTAGTTTGAAGCAATCACGATAAATGCACCAATGAAATAAATCAGCGCCATTCCAGGTACCAATCTCTCAGTAACCTTAGCTATCCTTTTAATTCCTCCGATAATTACAAAAGCGAGAATAATCGCAAGTACAGCACCCGTAATCATTTGGTCAACTCCAAAAGTTGCCTTAATTGAATTGGAGATGCTGTTAATCTGTGGCAAATTGCCAGTTCCGAAAGAAGAGAATACTGTAGCAACAGCGAAGAAAATCCCAAGCCATTTCCCTGTTTGTAAAAGTTTACCACTTGGCAATTTTATGTTCAGCCTCTTTTTCATATAATACATAGGCCCCCCTGAAACTTCTCCATTCTTTGTGAAATCTCTGTATTTATGCGAAAGTGTAACTTCAACAAATTTGGTACACATACCGACCAAAGCGGTTATTAACATCCAAAATAGAGCACCTGCTCCACCCAGATGAATAGCAAACGCGACACCAGCAATATTTCCAGTACCTACCGTCCCTGATAATGCTGTAGTCAGTGCCTGAAAGTGCGAAGTATCACCTTTATCTTCTTCACGGTCATATTTGCCACTTACTACCCGAAGAGAGTGTTTCAGGTACCTGAACTGAGGAAATTTCAAATATATCGTAAAGAACAGTCCGACCCCAAGTAATACAAATACAAACCACTGGGCACCACCAATCAAACCGTCAATGTTTATCAGAATTTCATTAAGTTTTTGCATTTTCTGTTCTTTATTTTAGGAGGCATAAAAGTGTCATAATTATTGCTAAACAACAAATTATCGAGCTATGTTACCTGACAGATCAATACTCCAAATCAACCAGAGTGATTCCGGTTCCACCAAAACGAATATCCTCATCTCTGCAACTTTTAACTACATCTATGCTTGCCAGGTATTGCCTGAGTACTTCGCGAAGGACACCATTTCCCTTACCATGGAGAATGCGCAGATGAGATTCTCCCAACATAATAGCCTCATCTACCAGCTCCTGCACTTTACTGATAGCCTCGTCAGCTCTTGCCCCCCGGATATCCAGACTTGAAGAAAAATGCATTCTGCGTGTTTCAATTTCCTGATAAGAATTCCCTCTTCCCTTAGCTCCAACATTTCCACCTGAATGATCAAATTCCTTTTCTGAAATAATCTGTATCTGGTTGTGAGGCAAGGTAGTCATCATCTGTCCTATTGAGATTAGAACGGAGTTTTTATTAACTTTTAGAATCTCACCTACTGTTTCACGGTCTTTAAGTTTGACTTTGATTCCGGGCACAATACCCTGATTCAATGCAATATCATCCTGAACAGTCGGCTTTTTTAAGGAAGGGTGTTGATCATTTGGCTTAGAGATCTGCTTTCTAATTGTATGTTGTTTATTCTTTAGATGACCGATTTCATCAGCAAGTTTTATCTCCTCACTTTTCAAGAACGCTTTTGTTTCTTCAGTAAATTCTTGTATTTCTTTTCTTGCCTCTTTAGTCTTTGCCTTATCTGCCTGGGATTTGCGAATCTTATGAATTGTATTCTCAATCTGCTTGTTAATCTGTCCGAGTAAGTTCTCAGACTCCTTTTGAGCCTCTTTTAGTTGTTGTTTCTTCTGTTTTTCAAAATTCCTGACCAGTTCACTATACTTATCAAGAAGTTCTTCCAATGCTTTTTCTGATTTGCGAATCTTCTTCCTCTTGTTTTCCCAATATCTTTTATCCCTGGTGATTTCTCTGAGATGCTTATCAAACTTAATGTAGTCGGGTCCAACTTGCTCTTTAGCCTTTTCCAGTACAATTTCTGGTAATCCAATTTTATGAGCTATCTCAAATGCAAATGAACTCCCTGGCTTTCCTATTTCAAGTTCAAAAAGAGGCTGCATATTCCGGGCATCATAAAGCATAGCTCCATTAGTAATACCTTTTTCAGAAGCAGCAAAGTGTTTCAGATTGGAATAGTGGGTGGTGATCACCCCATAAGCTTCAGTAGCATTAATCTCTCCCAAAATGGCCTGTGCTAATGCCGCCCCCAGTTGTGGTTCAGTTCCGGTACCGAATTCATCAATCAGAACTAATGATCCCGGACCAGCATTTCGGATAAAATGCTTCATATTTATCAGGTGAGAGCTATAGGTACTCAAATCATTTTCCAATGATTGATCATCACCAATATCTATAAACATATCTTTAAATACAGGAGTTGAGGATCCATCTTTTACAGGAGGCAATAAGCCGCATTGAACCATGTACTGAACCAAGCCGATAGTTTTAAGACAAACAGATTTACCCCCTGCATTAGGACCAGAAATCAGAAGAATCCGGTTATTGGAGTCAAGAGAAATATTTTGAGAAACTACTTTCTTTCCTTCACCTTGAAAAGCCAGCACCAACAAGGGATGACGAACCTCTCTCCAATCAAGTACAAATTCGCTTGTGAGAGCAATGGCTTTGCCATTCCATCGCATACATAGTTTAGCCTTAGCCCTGATAAAATCTAAATTCCCAATCAAAGCAGGCCATGAAAGAATATCCTCAAAATACGGACGAATGGCTTCGGTCAGCTTAATCAGAATGCGTACTATTTCTCTTTTCTCTGATATTTCCAGTTCTCTGATCTCGTTGTTAACCTCCATCAATTCTACTGGTTCTACAAAAACTGTTTTTCCAGAAGACGATTCATCATGTATCAATCCATTAATCCGACGCTTATGACTTGCCTGTACTGGTATTACCAAGCGACCGTCTCTTAAAGTCGGGCTTGCATCCTGATCAACCCATCCGCTTGTCTGGGCCTGATCCAATATTTTCTGAATTCTTTTACTTATCCCACTGGTTTTTCTGGCTATAGAAGATCGAATATTAGCCAGATCCTTAGAAGCGTTATCTTTTACAAGTCCTTGTTTATTAAAAACCTGATCAAGTTTTTCCTGGATAAAGGGAAATACTTGCACTCTGGCTATCCTAATTCTGAGAACCGGATATTGTTCTGCTTTGGATTTTGCAAAAAAGGCGATAATCTTCTTAACAGCCCTGTAGTTGTCACGTATATCCAGAAAGGTTTCTTCTTGCAAAAAGGTCCCCGCTATCTTGGCACTCTGCAAAGCTTTCCTCAAATCTCTTGTAGCAAGCCATTCAAAACTCTTTTCAAATCTCAGTATATCAACAAATTCGCTGGTCTCAGTAAGAAGCAGTTTTAACTTCTCCATATTATTATGGAACCCAAAACCAGCCACGTTCTCTTTACCGAGCTCTGTATCAGTTAATTCCAGTAGCGCTTGTCGGATTTGATCAAAACCGATCTTTTCTTCAAGATTATTCGGGTAATTCAAAATTATTACTTGATGTTTGCCTCAAAAGTAATATTCTGAAACTAAATTTTACTCAGCTTATGCATATTCTGTACGGCTGCGAGCAGTTCTCTTTGCTTGAGAGGCTTGGGTAAGACATTTGCGCAACCCACCCTTAGACACTCCTGTCTCTTAACTTCACTGGCGAATGGGGTTATTGCAACAATGTTATGCATTGGAAATTTTTCTTTCAGGCTGCGACAGGCATCAATCAGATTTTCATCCGGGATATTTGAAGACAGGATGATTCCAGTAAGTTTGGTGCCCCCTTTGAGAAGGTTTAGTCCCTGACTTAAACTTTTCGCCCGAATTATTTGCATATTCGTCGGTCTAAGAATCATTTCTATGAACAAATATGTCATATCGTCAAACTCGATAATGAGCAGTTTAGAATCAGAAAAATCAGTTTCTTCTTGCATTGTAATTTTCGGAGCCTGTTCAGTCTCAAAAATCAGATCAGCTTCTTCGGGCATACCCTTTATATGGTCACGAATTGATTCAATCTGATCCTCAGACTTATCAGGCTTCGCATCAGGTTCTGAAGTCTTTTCCGGAACTTGGTCGGGAATTGGTTCAGGAGTAATTTCAGGTCTGCTAATCTTTACGGTATCTAAGGTTTTCACAGGAGACGTATAATCATCTGCCATAAGAAGAGGTATACTGAAATAAAAACTTGAACCCTTGCCAAAAACAGAATCAAACCATATTCTACCACCAAAAAGCTTAACAAAACCCCTTGACAGAGATAGTCCTAAACCTGTGCCACTATATTCCTGGCTATTTGACGAGGATACCCGTCCGAATCGTTCAAATATCACTGCATGCTTTTCAAAAGGGATTCCAATTCCAGTATCCTTAACAAAGAATTTAACCGTCTTGTCTTTATCCTTTATATATCCAAATTCAATTTTTCCCTGCTTCGTAAATTTGACTGCATTATTAAGCAGATTATACATGATTTGCCTGATTCTATCAGGATCAGCCAGAATAATCAGATCCTGCTCCAATTCATGTGTATCAAGAATCAAATCAATATGCTCCTTATCTGCTTCAATCATGTACTCATTGATTCTGGCAAATAACTCTGCCATCAATTTACTCAGATCAACGGGAGCCTTTCGCAAGTTTACCTGTCCTGCATCCAGCTTTGAAACATCGATTAAGTCATCTATAAGTTGTAGCAAATCTGAACCACTGTTCCTGATATGGTCGATGAACTCTTTTCTTTCCTCCTCCGAAACTGACGAATCATTTAATAGATCTGAAAAACCCATTATGGCATTCATCGGAGTTTTGATCTCATGTGACATATTTGCCAGGAAGGCCGACTTCAGGCTATCCGCTTTTTCAGCTTGATTTCTAGCTCTTTCCCACTTCTTTGTAGTTTCCTTAAGATCAGTTATCTCCTTAAATAACAACAACTTACCTACAAACAAATCTTTTCCTGCATATAAGGCATTTACATCTAAAGAATAGTATTTCTTTTGTTGGCCAAAGGTGACAACAACCTCCTGGTTCTTCCTGCTCTGATTAGTCATATACTGCATCAGAGCAGGTTGCTTTTTAAACAATTGTTCAATGGCATTACCAATTATTACTGCTTTACTTACTCGAAAGATAGATTGTGCAGCCAGATTAATATCCAGAACTCTATTCTGATTATCAACAATCACCAAACCATCTGACATCCTTTCAATCAAGCTTTTATGGGCAATAGCAATAATACCAAAGAAGCGATTATAGAAAAGCCCCCATGCTAGTAGGGCTCCCGATAGAACAAAAATGAAAGGTGATAGATCAATTGCCAGAATATCAGGAATAATTCTGAAAATAAAGGTGATATTTCCTATCCATGGAACTAATACTCCCAGCCCAATAATCAAGCTTTGTTTTGTACCTATCAATGGATCCTTTCTGACTGATTTGATAACCATGAAAGTTCCGGTTATGAAATATGCAAATGAGAAAGCTACATGGATGGTAAACCAGAAGCCAGAATATGAAAGTATCTCATGATGGTTGAAAAGAAGTCCTCCTGAATTTTTGCCAACAAGACTAACAATAAATAGTAAAACCGGAATTGCAAGAATGAAAAACCCAGACTTAGCTTTAAACCATCCTTTGAGACCTGTGAAATTTATAGCAAAAATCAACCAGGCAACAGGCAGAGCCAAAATCATCAGGTATTCGGCTTTTCTAAAATATTCAATAATAGCAGATGAATCAGGCAACATCAAGCCAACAGAATAGAGCAGCAACCACAGAGTTATTACCAGCATCATCATAACATAGCTTTTCCCCATGGGTGTATTTCTCTTTAACCAGCCATAAAGAACAAGGAAGGCTGATATCAAAGAAACCATCAGGATCGGCAGAGCGTATGTTAAATCTTTTTCCATTTGTTTAAATCAACTCCTCAGGCAGTGTGATTCTCCGTAATTTGGAAACAATTCCAGATCCAGGCTCAAGTGCTGAGGGCGAAGCAATCAGCAATCTACTACACAACTTGCTGTTTTTCAAATCATTCATGTCAATTATCTTCTTCAGAGTTATTTGCTTTTCAAAGCATTGTTTGTCTGTCCTAATTAATTGGCCAATAATGATGCCATTTCTATAGAAGCGATTATTTTTGAGCTTATAATTAAACTGTATGCAAAAGGAAGTCAAACATATTATTTGGGATTGGAACGGCACACTGTTAAATGATGTTTGGCTCTGTCTTGAATGCATAAATATTTTACTTAAGCAAAGATCTCTTCCCCAATTAACTTTGTCAAGTTACCACAAACTCTTCAGTTTTCCGGTTAGAAAGTATTATACAGAAGCAGGTTTTGATTTTAAGAAGGAATCATTTGAAATACCAGCAAGACAATTCATTGATCTGTATAATGCCAGAAGAACTGAATGCTCTCTCAACACCAATGCTCTGGATACTTTGAAATTCTTTCACAAAAAGGGGGTTCGTCAATATATTTTGTCGGCCAGTGAAAGTTGGGTACTCAAAGAAATGATGGAGTTTTATCACTTAGACTCATACATGGATGCTGTTTATGGACTAGATAATCATTATGCGGATGGCAAAACGGGTCTTGGCAAGCAAATGCTTTTGGATTTAAATATCGAACCTGAATCAGCTATTTTGATTGGCGATACATGCCATGATCAGGAAGTTGCCTTTCAATTGGGTATTCTTGCAGTTCTCTTCACCGGAGGTCATTATTCGAAAGACCGTTTGACTTCCTGTAATACATGCTTAGCAGACAGTTTATCTGAACTACCATCACTTATCCACACCCTGAAGGCTTAGTTGAATTCTTCTTCTGTGAGTATCAACAGAGAGCACCCTGACCATTAATTGTTGATTCATTTTCACAACTTCATTGGGGTGCCTGATATACTTATCTGCCAGCTGCGATAGATGAATGAGCCCATCCTGCTTAACTCCGACATCAACAAATGCCCCAAAATCGGTAATATTTGTAACTATCCCTGGCAGAGTCATTCCTGATCTGAGATCATCAATGCTCCTTACGTTCGGATCGAATTCAAAAACCCGAATAACTCCCCTCGGATCTCTGCCCGGCTTATCCAGCTCTGTTATTATATCAATAAGTGTCGGCAGACCTGTCTGCTTAGTGATATATTTTTCAATATTAATTCTTCTAAGAGCCTCACTATTGGATACTAATTCCCGTAAACTAAGATGCTGATCTTCTGCCATGCGAACCACGATGTCATAACTTTCCGGATGCACTGCTGTATTATCAAGTGGATTTTCAGCTTCCGGGATTCTTAGAAATCCTGTTGCCAGCTCAAAGGCTTTAGCCCCCATCCTGGGTACTTTTTTCAACTCATCCCTGCTTTTAAACGGACCATTGTCGCGAATGTAATTATCAATATTTTCAGCCAGCTGTGGGCCCAGGCCTGATACATGCTTCAGAAGATACTTTCCGGCTGTGTTCAAATGAACCCCTACTTTATTGACACAGATTTCAATTACCTGATCCAGGCTTTCCTGGAGCTTCTTTTGATCAACGTCATGTTGATATTGCCCAACGCCAATAGATTTTGGGTCGATTTTAACCAACTCAGCCAAAGGATCCATCAGTCGCCGGCCAATTGAAACCGATCCCCTTACAGTCACATCATATTCGGGGAATTCCTCCCTTGCAATAGCTGAGGCAGAATATATAGAGGCTCCATTTTCACTCACCACATAAACATTAATTTTACGTGAAAAGTGAAGATATTTTTGAACAAACTGTTCAGTTTCTCTACTGGCAGTTCCATTTCCGATAGCAATTGCATCAATTTTATAACTATCCACCAAGGCCGATAGTTTTCTTGAGGCTTGTTTTTTTTCGTTTTGCGGAGGATGTGGATAAATAGTTTCGTTGTGAAGCAGAGTCCCCTGGGCATCCAGGCACACAACCTTACAACCCGATCTGAACCCCGGATCGAGAGCCAAAATTCTTTTCTGGCCCAAAGGAGGCATCAATAAGAGTTGTTCAAGATTTTCTGCAAAAACTCTGATAGCACTATTATCAGCAGTTTCTTTAGACTTTGATCTTATCTCATTTTCAAGAGAAGGTGCCAATAATCGTTTATAAGCATCCTTGCAAGCTTTCTTCACCTGATCAGAAGACGGATTATCTGAAGAGATGAAATATCTTTCAATTAATTCAATAGCTCTATCCTCATCAGGCTCAAATACAACTTTCAGTTGACCTTCACGCTCGCCGCGCAGCACAGCCAGGAGCCGGTGAGAAGGGCAAGCTCTGAGTTTCTGTGAAAAGTCAAAATAATCCTGATACTTGTCAGACTCCTCAGTTGATTTAGCATGTTGTGAAGACTTAATAATAGCTTCGTTTTCAAATAATCGTCTAAGTATTTGCCGAATTTTAACATTCTCGCTTATCCATTCAGCAATAATATCTCTGGCTCCAGATAAAGCATCTTCCGGTGTTTCAATATCGCCTTTAACAAACCTTTTTGCCAGAAGTTCTGGTTGCCATTCTTTTTGTTCAATGATAATTTTGGCAAGTGGCTCCAAACCATTTTCACGAGCTTTAACCGCTTTTGTTTTTCTTTTCTTCTTATAAGGCAGATACAGATCCTCAAGATCATTCATTTTCAAGGCCTCTTTCAGCTTTCGATGCAATTCTGGGGTCAATTTGCCCTGCTCTTCAATAGTAGAGATAATTGATTCGCGCCTGCTCTCAAGATCCATTAAGCTTTTCCACCTAGTTTGAATATTCATAATGGCGACCTCATCCAAACTACCGGTTTTTTCTTTCCTGTACCGGCTGATGAATGGGATTGTCGCTCCTTCTTCAAGGAGTTCAATAGTGCTTCTAACCTGAAATTCCTTAAGATTAAGTTCGGCTGCAAGCCTTTTTAGTAGTAGTTCTTTATCCATGATATATCATTGGTCATCAGACCTCTGCACGGTTAAAATACCTTTAACCTGTTTAATCTTTTTTATAATAGTATTCAAATGGTTTCTGTCGCTTACCGCCAATGTAATCTGACCAGCAAAAAATCCATCTTCTGATTCGATTTTCATCGCCCTCATATTTACCCTGAGATCACTGGAAATCACTTTACTAACTTCATTGATTATGCCAATATCATCTATGCCGGATAATCGTATATTCACAGTGTAATATGCGTCATCCTCATGATCCTCTGTCCACTGAACTTTAACAACCCGGTAAGGATATCTGGAGATCATCTGTTTGGCATTCGGACAATTAATCCTGTGAATCTTTGTTCCACCACCAACCGTAATAAAACCAAACACCTCGTCACCAAAAATAGGATTACAACATTTAGACAACTGATATTCAATTCTGTCAAGAGTATCATTAATGATCAGACAATCGTCCCTGCGTACAGAGGATTTGATAAAACTTTCAATTCGTTTATCGTGAACTGATTTTTCTTTCAGGTATCCGGCCGGATCTTTCTCCTTCAACCAGTCTCTCACTGCAGTAAGATCAACTTTATTGTCTGCAACGTGCTGATACATTTCAAGAGCATTTTTCAGATTCAGGAAATTAACCAGTCGGTGAATAGTTGTGACGTCATATTTTATTCTCCACTGTTCAAATTTCCTTTTAAGCGTTTCTTTACCCTCATCAGAATTTTTAAACTCAGCCTGCTTAAGAACCATTTTGATTCTTGTTTTGGCTTTCGAAGTCTTAACAAGGTTAAGCCAGTCTGATTTAGGCTTTTGCTGAGATGATGTAAGTATCTCAACCTGATCTCCATTAATAAGGGTGTACTTTATTGGCACAATCCTGCCATTGACTTTGGCTCCAGTACAGTGATAGCCAACATTTGTATGAATAGCAAAAGCAAAATCAAGAATACATGACCCGGTTTTAAGCTTAATTAAATCATTTTGAGGTGTAAAAATGTATATTCGATCTGAATAGAGTTCGGTCTTAGCATCAGGATTATCTACTTCATCACTGATCTCAAGTGTCTCCAGTGCAGTTCTGATACTACCCAGCCAGACGTCCTTATGATTGGAATTATTTGCTTGACTCTTTTCCTTATACTTCCAATGAGCTGCATGCCCGTGTTCAGCTATCTCATTCATTCTTCTGCTGCGGATTTGAACCTCAACCCATTTTCCATCAGCGCCTATTACAGTTGTATGCAGGCTTTCATATCCATTGATTTTGGGGCTGGAAATCCAATCCCTCAATCGATTAGGATTTGGCATATAATGATCAGTTACAATTGAATATACCTGCCAGCAATCAGCTTTTTCATTTTCTAATTGACCGTCAAGCACTATCCTGATAGCAAAAAGATCATATACTTCATCGAATTCAACTCCCTGAGTTTTCATCTTATGCCATATCGAATTTATTGACTTCGGCCTGCCATTTATCTCATAAATATATCCGCTATTTTCAAGCCTGGCATGTAAAGGTTTGATAAAGTTTCGGATATAGATTTCTCGCGACTTCCTGGTTTCATTCAACTTAGTTGCGATACTTTTATAATCCTCAGGAAACAAATATTTCATACCTGCTTCCTCGAATTCCGTTTTTACCAGATATAGTCCCATTCGATGCGCAATCGGACCATATAATGAGGATACCTCCCTGGCTGTTTTTTGCTGAACCTTCTTGCTTTGAGAATTTAAGCATCTAACAGAATACAGTCGCTCTGCAGTCTTCAGCAAGACCACTCTTACATCTTGTGACAGGCTTAGAATTAGTTGAATATAATTCTCAGAATGAATCTCAGTTTTACTTGTATCAAGGTGTTCAATTTTCTGAATGCCCTGTAAAAGCCTGAGAACAGAGTCACCAAAGGCCAGATTAATTCCCTCGTCTGCAATGAAACCACCAATATATGGTTGCCAAAGAATTGCAACAATAACAGATGGCAATCCTAAGCCAAATTCCTCCTTCACCAATTCACCGACTCCCCTGGCAAAATCAAGAGCCTCTTCAGTCGATCCAGCTTCAATATCATCTAGCCAGTTTTCAAAGATTTCACTGGCAGACAGAAAAACTTTCCTTTCTTCTTCGCTCAACTCCAAATTTTCATGAAGTCTATTCCAATCGATTTGATAATTGTGATTCACTAAATGTTAAACTTATATTCTTTTGAATGTCAAAGGTAAAAAAATGAAAGCCTTTGATCTTGGGGGATATGTTCTGAATTCAAATTTGTCTTCAAAAATCAATTGGGTATTTACAAGGGGATAAAAAACACTAACGTTTTCGCCTGTATTGCTTGCGAAAGGATGACTTTCTACTATTCTGTTTCAAGGGATTATAAGCTGGTCCTTTAGCAATTCCTCCAGGCAAAGGTGATTTATAGACAGTTTTCCCCAGTAAGGTTTCAATTTTGGCAAATTCACTCTGATCTTTCTCATTAATAAGTGTAATAGCCACTCCTGACCGCTCTGCTCTGGCTGTACGTCCGATCCGATGGACATAATCCTCAGGGTCTCTTGGAACATCGTAATTAATAATCAAATCAATTCCATCTATATCAATCCCCCTTGAAACAATATCTGTGGCAACTAAAATCTGAAATTTTCGCGATTTAAATAACCTCAGGGTTTCTTCACGTGTCTTTTGATCCAGATCTGAATGAATCTCCCCAACTGAAAGCTTGAGTCCTGACAGGGTTCTGGCTACGAGTTTTACACCTGCTTTAGTTGCTGAGAACAGGATAACAATTTCTTTATCCTTACCTTCTAACAGTTCAGCAACCAGTTTTGGCTTATCCTTATCATACACCAGATAAGCAGCCTGCAGCACATTCTCTGAGGGTTTGGCAATTGCGATATTCACCTCTACCGGATTTGTCATAACCTTCCTCGCCAAATCTCTGATTTTATGTGGCATTGTTGCCGAATACATCAGTGTTTGATGCTTATTCGGTACATGCTTCATTATCTTGAAAATATCCTCTAAGAATCCCATATCCAGCATTCTATCGGCTTCGTCCAAAACAATAGTATCAAGTTTACTCAAATCAACATATCCAAGATTCAGATGAGAAATAATCCTTCCAGGAGTAGCGACTATTACGTCAGCTCCTGTTGTCAGAGCTTTTTTCTGTTGATCCCAGCCAACAGAATCATTACCTCCATAAACAGCCACAGAACTTGTATTGGCAAAATACCCAAGTCCCATAAACTGCTGATCAATCTGAACTGCCAATTCTCTTGTTGGAGAAATAATCAAGGCCTTAATTTTCGGCTCCTTTGTTTTAAGAACCATGTCGAGTATAGGCAAAACATAGGCAGCAGTTTTTCCCGTTCCTGTTTGGGCGCAAGCAATTAAATCTTTCCCTTCCAAAGCTGGTGGAATAGCCTGAGCCTGAACTGGTGTTGGGTTTTCATACCCCATCATTTCCAAAGCTTCAACCAATTTTGGGTGCAGATTCAGTTGAGAAAACTTATTTATGGTCATAAATTGATTTCGAAAAATTATAATGAATTATTGCGAAGCCCCTTACATATCAACAATGATACCCATGCATCCGTAGCAGCGTAAACCAATTGTGAATTTATCAGTTCATCCGCATTCCAATTAGATAGTTGTTGAGATTTAGAGATCCTGAAGCCCAGCACAATAGCAGCCATCTTTTTTAAGCTGAAACTCTCAAATCCCAATTTCCGAACTTCATCCTGAAGATCAATAAATCCATTTGCATCAAATGAATTTATAGAAATCAGTGATTTGATGTCATCTCGTATTGCAACTCCCACCTTCATAATATTGGGGTCTGCAAGGATGCTACAAAGCTCTGCTGGTAATCCAATTTTGTTCAGGCGAAAAAGAAAAGCCTCCTTCTCTGTCGATAATTGTAAAAGAGCAACCTTATTGCTAACACCCTTTTTAAATGATGGCCTGGTTTCAGTATCAAACCCAAGTTCCTTACTCTTAAGGAGCTTTGGAATAACCTCTTGGTATTCACTAATATTAGAAACCAAATGAATATCTCCTTGAAAAAACCGCAAAGGCATTTCGTTTACCTCAGCATTATCAATATGTTTTGTAAATTCCATAGTCTGGGCGTCAATGTTATCAAAAACAATTCACATCATGAAATTTTGAAACGGCCTGCCTTCATTTTAATTTTCTTAGCATCCATTAATTCCGTTATTGCAATATCTGTAATCACCTCTTCCTCACCTATTAGAATAACCAATTCCTTGGGATTCAGATCTGATTTTGCTAATTCAGATAATATTTTAGATTGAATTATATTAAGTTCTTCTACACTTACTTTATTCTTCCCTTTACAAATATCACATTGTCCGCACCTGAAAGGATCTTTTTCTCCAAAATACATAAGTAATATCTGACTTCTGCACCGTTCCTCAGACTCAGCATAGTAGTACATGGTTTCTAAACGTGTGCTGGCCTCTTTTTCCATCCAGGAATATTTATCTATTGGCAGAATAAGAGATTTTTCGTTAAGACGCTCAGCTGTAAATGCAATACGGGGATTTGTTGTTGGCTTCAGGTAATATATTATACCCTGATAGTGGAGGTTTGTCAGGATACGTTCTATCAATTCAGGTTTAACCCCGGCTTTAAGAGCAACAAAACTTTCATTGACAGGCACAAAATCGCTGAATAATCCGGCATATAGGCGCAGTAACAGTTTGATTATGCCATCATATTGGGTATTTACAATCTGAAATTTATATAAATCATCTCTATTAACTCTGAAATATATTCTGGCAGGCAAGGCTAGTTCTTCTGATAATTCAATATAACCAGCCTTTTCAAGATGTTTAATTGAATGGAAAGCCACCAGAGAATGGAAACCAAATTTTGCTGAAAAATCTCTCAGATCAAATTCAAAAACTTGTCCTTTTCCGGTTCCCGGAACCAATTGAAAAAAATGACCCAGGGCCTGATAGACCTTCCTAATAACTTTGACATCAGGAAATCTTATTCTAAACGATTGATTTAATGACATCTTATCACTGGGATGATACATTAATACTGCAAATGCTTTCTTTCCATCCCTTCCAGCCCGACCAGCCTCCTGGAAGTAGGATTCGGGTGAGTCAGGAAGCTCCCAATGCACAACCAATCTTACATCAGGCTTATCTATCCCCATTCCGAAAGCATTTGTAGAAATCATTACACGGGTTTTATCAACCTGCCAGTTCTGTTGCTTCACGTTTCTGTCATCAACTGATAAACCAGCATGGTAGAAGTCGGCCCGATAACCCTCTTTTGTCAGAGTTTCAGCTATTTCTTTTGTTCTTTTGCGGTTTCTGACATACACAATAGCTGAACCTGGTTGCTGTTTGAGTAAACGTTTCAGGTACATTACTTTATCTTCTGTACTGTGTACCCAATAAACAAGGTTCTTCCGCTCAAAGCTCTGCCGGATAATATTAGTTTCTCTGAATTCTAAATTTTTCTGAATATCTTCGGCAACTTTCGGAGTAGCTGTGGCAGTAAGGGCAATAACAGGAACTCCTGGCAATAATTTTCGTATTTCAGCAATTTTCAAGTAGGAAGGCCTGAAGTCATATCCCCATTGCGAAATGCAATGAGCCTCATCAACAGCGAGTAAATTTACCCGCATACTTTCAAGCCTTTTGAGAAATAGTGGTGAGCTCAAACGCTCAGGAGAGAGATACAAGAATTTAAAATCTCCATAAATGCAATTATCCAGAGCTATATCAATCTCATATCCTGACAAACCTGAGTGTATAGCTACAGCCTTAATCTTTCTTTGCTTAAGATTCTCAACCTGATCTCTCATTAGGGCAATCAGCGGTGTGATTACCAGACACAGCCCTGGTTTGGCTAATGCAGGGACCTGGAAAGTCAAAGACTTCCCTCCACCAGTAGGCATCAGAGCCAAAGTATCCTTACCTTCTGCAATAGAATTGATTATCTCCTCCTGCAAAGGTCTGAACCTGTTAAAGCCCCAATAGTCGGTTAGTATTTTCCTGTAAGCCTCCAAATCTTTGAGATTTTTGTAATTTAGCGCAAATTTATCAGAACATAAAAAACACAGCCATGTCGTTTCATCAGGATAAAGTAGAATTTGAAGGTTTAACCTTTGATGATGTGTTGCTCATACCGGCATATTCCGAGTTGATGCCAAGAGATGCAGACATTTCAACGCAATTTACCAAAAATATTCGCTTGAATACACCAATTGTATCAGCTGCAATGGATACAGTTACCAGTCAAACCTTAGCTATGGCCATCGCCAGAGAGGGGGGTATTGGAGTGATTCATAAGAACATGAGTATTGAAGAACAGGCCAGGCAGGTAATTTCGGTGAAACGTGCAGAAAACGGAATGATCATGGATCCGATTACCATCCATCCAGAGCAAACAGTGGGCGACGTTCGTGAACTCATGAAAGATTACAATGTTGGAGGAATTCCGGTTGTTAACCATCAGGAAATACTGGTCGGAATTGTGACAAATCGTGATTTACGATTTCAACATAATGCTGAAGTACTTGTTAGTGAAGTAATGACCAGTGAGAACCTGATTACCATAGATGAGTCAACGAATCTGGACAAAGCAGCAGAAATTCTTCAAAAGCATAAAATTGAGAAGCTTCCTGTTGTTGATGCACATAATAAACTGGTAGGACTGCTAACATATAAAGATATTACCATCACCAGTGATCGTCCGAACGCTTGCAAAGATGAGCGGGGAAGGTTACGAGTTGCTGCGGCAGTTGGTGTAACGACGGATACTATTGACAGGGTCAGTGCTCTGGTTGAAGCAGGAGTAGATGCTATTACTATAGATACAGCCCACGGACATTCATTCGGTGTGATCGAAACATTGAAAAAGGCTAAAATCCGTTTTCCCGAGATGGAATTCATTGTTGGAAATGTAGGAACAGGAGCAGGAGCCAAAGCATTGGCACAAGCCGGCGCATCAGCTGTAAAAGTTGGAATTGGTCCAGGATCAATCTGCACTACCAGAGTCATTGCTGGCGTTGGGATGCCACAATTATCTGCCATCTACGAGGTTGCCAAAACATTAAAAGGGTCAGGCATTCAGGTAATTGCAGATGGAGGCATCAGGTACTCAGGCGATATTGTCAAAGCAATTGCTGCAGGTGCTGACTCTATTATGGTCGGTTCATTATTTGCCGGTACTGAAGAATCACCTGGCGAAACAATTATTTACCAGGGCAGAAAATTCAAGTCTTACCGTGGAATGGGCTCCATCGAGGCCATGCAGAAAGGATCAAAAGATCGTTACTTCCAGGACGTGGAAGATGATATCAGTAAATTGGTGCCGGAAGGAATCTCAGCCCGTGTACCTTATAAGGGAAATCTTCGCGAAGTTATATACCAAATGATAGGTGGACTAAGAGCTGGCATGGGCTATTGTGGAGCAGCTAATATTGAAGAGCTGCATAATGCCAGGTTTGTCAGGATTACCACCTCCGGAATGACAGAGAGTCATCCTCATGATGTAACAATCACCCGTGAGGCACCAAACTATAGCAGATAAGCGTTACATAATACCAAAATGTAAATAATGACGTTAAATTTTAAGTTGAATATGAAAAATTTTGTCTTTGGATTTGTATTAACAGTTCTTATGTCAGGAATATCTTCCTGGGCTCAAGAGCAGGATAAGGTTCTACTAACGATAGATGGTAAACCAGTATATCTGTCAGAATTTAACAGGATTCTTAATAAGAATTCTCAGAATCAAACTGAAGCAGATATTAAGGAATCACTGGATCTTTTCGTTAATTTCAAACTGAAAGTAAAGGAAGCAGAAAATATGGGCCTGGATACTACAGCTCAATTTATTGCTGAGTTGAAAAGAAACCGCAATGAGATTGCCAGACCATACCTTCTAGATCAAACTGTTAACGATGAATTACTGGAAGAAGCCTATCAAAGGAGTCTGGAAGAAATAAGATCCAGCCATATATTGGTGGCTGTTACTATGGATGCCCCTGCATCTGATACCCTGCGAGCCTACCAAAAGGCTATGAAAATTGTAAACCGTCTTAAAGCCGGTGAAGATTTTGCTGCTGTAGCTAGTGAGGTAAGTGAAGATCCATCAGCTCAAACTAACGGTGGAGATCTGGGTTATTTTACTGTTTTTCAAGCGGTTTATCTTTTTGAAAATGCCATCTATAACACACAAGTCGGTGAAATCACCAACCCGGTAAGAACTCAGTTTGGGTACCATATCATCAAAATAACAGACAGACGCCCTGCACGTGGACAATTCCAACTGGCAGTTATTCAAAAGGCTTATAATTTTGCCATGACTGATGAGGAACGTCTCGATGTAAAAAAGGAAATTGACCGGATTGATGAATTGGTTAAGCAGGGAGAAGAATTCGGTGAATTGGCTAAAAAGTATTCAGATGACCGTACAACAGGAAATCGTGGAGGAATAACAAGATGGGTTGGAGTAGGAGCTTTTCCAACTGAACTTGAGGATGCTGCTTTTGCTATGGAAAATATTGGAGATGTATCCAGCTCTATCGAGACCAAAATGGGTTGGTATATAATTAAGCTCATGGGTAAGAAAAAAGCTCCTCCAAAAGAAGAGGTCATAGCCCAAATGACAAGAACCATAAGTCGCGATTCGCGTTCTGCCAAAAGTCGTAAAGAAATAGCAAAAAAGCTTAAAGCAGACTATAACTTTACTCTCCACAAAGATAATTACAAAGAATTTTACCGCTTAGTGGATCCATCTATTTTCTCAGCACGTTGGGATCCGATTATAGCCCTCCAAAAGACCGGAGTATTATTTTCTCTTGGGGATATGAAAGTATTGCAGAAAGAATTTGCTGAATTTCTGACCTTGAATATGAAGCAGGTATCTGCCACAACAATCGCTGAATTTGTTGATCGCGAATTTGCCAAATTCTCAGAAGCACGAATAATGCAGTATGAAGATTCCAAATTGGATGAAAAATACCCTGATTTTCGTAACTTGTATCAGGAATTCCACGATGGCAACCTATTATTTGAAATTACAGATTTAATGGTTTGGTCAAAAGCATCAAAAGATACTGTCGGCTTGCTTGATTTTTACGAAAATCATAAAAACAATTACCTCTGGGGTGAACGCGCAGATGGGTATATTATCCATTGTAAATCCAAAACTAATTTTGATGGATTCTCAGATGCCGTTTACAAACAATTAGACAAGAATGTAAAGAAGAGCCTAAGCCAAGCAGAGCTGGAGGACTTAATAAGCTCTGTTATTAATCCAGATGCAGGAGATTCCTTTGAAATAACTGCAGGTCCTTTTGCCAAAGGGTCTAACCGGCTGTTGGATGAGATGAAATGGAAAAAAGGAGTATTATCCAAATCTGTTGAGGCTGAATCTGTGCTAATTACCTGGATTCAGGGCGTAAGAAAACCAGAACCAAAGAAACTCTCTGAGGCAAGAGGGCAAATCACTGCAGATTATCAGGATTTTTTGGAAAAACAATGGGTACAATCATTAAAAGAAAAATACTCAGTGATAATAAACAAAGATGTTATTGAAACCATTAAATAGCATTCTTTCAATTGGAGGATTTCTAATTATCCTCTTATTCATTGAATCCTGTCAGGGTACACTCGACAAAACCAGAGCAGACCCTGTTGCCAGGGTTCATGATAATTATCTTTATGCCGAAGATATCTGTCAATTATTACCTGATGGTTGTTCTGGTACTGATAGCCTGGAGTTTACAAAGTCTTATATTGATCAATGGATCAATAAACAACTACTGCTGCGTCATGCCGAATTCAATCTCGACCAGGATAACCTGGATTTTTCACATCTGATAGATGATTACAGATCATCTCTTATGATTTATGAGTACAGGAAGCAACTATTGTTGAATAAGGTTGACACCATGGTTGAATCCTCTCAAATTGAAGAATACTATACACGTAACCTCAAGAATTTCGAGCTTTCTAATCCTGTGGTAAAAGCCCTATATATTCGTATTTCCAAGGACAATACAAAAGTGGATGATATCAGAAGTTTGCTCCAAAGCACTGATGAATCATCTTTTGAGCAACTGGTAAGTTTGAGTTACCAATATGCTGATCGATTTGATTTCTTTGAAGATGAATGGGTTTCTTTCAACCTGATCATGCAGAAAATACCAGGTAGTCCAGATGATCAGGAAGCATTCCTCAGATCTGGTGCTATATTGGAAATTGAAGATGAAGTATTTGTTCACTTCCTTCAGATTCATGATTATAAGCTCAGTAATGAAACAGCTCCTATGGCATACGTCAGATCCAGAATCCATGACCTTGTTTTATCTGAGAGGAAAATGCAATTTCTGAAGGAACTTGAAGAATCCGTGTATCAAAATGCAGTTCAAAAAAACGATTTCGAAATATTTGACGAAAAATAAACCCAAATGAGAAACCACTTAGCGTTCATATTTATTACCCTTATGTTTTCAAGCTTTACTCTATTCAGTGAGGCACAGGTTATTGGGCAAGATGATGATCCTATTGTTTTAGATCGTGTACTTGCCGTGGTTGGCGGTCATCCTATTTATCAATCGGATGTTGAAAGCCAGTACATTCAGGCTCGGGCTATGGGATATAAGCCACAGGGAGACATGAAATGTTCAATATTTGAAACCTTGCTGGTTGGCAAATTACTTCTTGACCAATCTGAGATAGATTCTATTGCAGTTGAAGATAATGAAGTAGAATCAAATGTTGAAAGACGGATTCAGGGTATCCTTGCTGAAGCAGGAGGTTCTGAAGAAATGATTGAGGAGTATTTTCATAAGAGCATGTTAGAAATTGAAAAAGACATGTTCAAACCTATAAAGGAACAAATGCTTACTCAACGTATGAAAGAGCAAATCTATTCTGATGCTCGTGTCACTCCCTCTGAAGTTCAGAAATTTTATCGGGAAATGTCTAAGGAAGACACTCCTCTGATTCCTGAAACTATTGAAATCAAGCATATTGTACTTCAGCCACTGATACCACAGGAGGAAATTCAGAGGGTGACAAGCAGACTCAGAGAGTTCAGAGAGCAGATTCAAAACGGACAAAAAATGTCAACCCTGGCTGTCTTGTATTCGGAAGATCCAGGTAGCCAGAACAGAGGAGGAGAATTAGGTTTTATGCCCAGGGGAACACTGGTTCCTGAATTCTCAGCCGTTGCATATAACCTGAAGAAGGGAGATGTTTCGCGCGTTGTCAAATCTGATTTTGGTTATCACATAATTGAACTTATCGACCGTAAAGGCGACATGATCAATGCCAGACATATTCTGATGAAGCCAAAGATTCCTACTAAGTCGAAGATAAAAACAAGGCAGGAGCTGGATTCAATTGCCGACCAGATAAGAAGTGCTGAGCTTAGCTTTGATCTTGCAGCAAAAATGTATTCAAGTGATGAAAAAACCAGAGCAAATGGAGGTATCCTGGTAAACCCAAACACAGCCTCTACAAGATTTGAACCCAAAGATATGGATCCAAGCATTATGGTTGCCATGAAAACATTAAAGGTTGGAGAAGTTTCTGAGCCATTTGAGTCAATGGATGAAACCGGAAACACCGTAATGAAAATTATCAGTATCAAATCAAAGGTGCCTGCTCACAGAGCTAATATCAGACAGGATTACCAATTCCTGCAAGATATGGCCCTGCAAAGCAAGCAACAAAAGATTATCGACAAGTGGATCAAAAACAAACAGAAGAATATTTACGTTCGAATTCATAAGGATTTTAAGAATTGTGATTTCCAATATGAAGGTTGGGTAAATTAGAAATACTGAATGGAGATTTATAAGAACGATAAGGAAGCTGTTGATGGATTAAGGCAGGCCTACGAAAAACTGAGTCAGGAAATTGGCAAAACCATAGTTGGTCAGGAACAGGTTGTTAAAGAGGTAATTATCGCAATATTATCAGGCGGGCACGCTCTCCTGGTGGGAGTTCCGGGATTGGCAAAAACACTACTGGTCAGTACAATCGCCAAGATTCTGGGTGTAAAATACAATAGGATACAATTTACACCTGACCTGATGCCTTCAGATATCATTGGAACTGAGATCCTGGATTCAGAACGAAAATTTAAGTTCATTGAAGGACCGTTATTTACTAATATCCTTCTGGCTGATGAAATTAACAGAACTCCCCCTAAGACCCAGTCAGCTTTATTGGAGGCAATGCAGGAACGGTCTGTTACTACTGCCGGTATTACTTACAAACTTGATGAGCCATTCTTTGTTCTTGCCACTCAAAACCCGATTGAACTGGAGGGAACATACCCTTTACCGGAAGCTCAACTGGATAGGTTTATGTTTAATATCCTTGTTGATTACCCGGCAATCTCAGAAGAAATCGAAATTGTCAGGAGAACTACAGTTAATCATAACATTGAAATAAATACTGTAGTCAGCAGAGAAGAAATCCTTTTTTATCAAAAATTAGTACGAAGTGTACCGGTAACTCAAAGCTGTCTGGAATTTGCTGTTAATCTATCTGCCAAATCCAGACCCGGAAATGAGAATTCTTCCAAAACTGCTAACGAATATCTGATCTGGGGCGCAGGACCCAGAGCATCTCAATATCTGATCCTTGGAGCAAAGACTCATGCTGTACTCAATGGAAAATATTCTCCCGATATTGAAGATATCAGGCAGGTTGCTCCAGCAATCCTAAGGCATAGACTTGTGAAAAACTATAAAGCTGAAGCAGCTGGCATATCAGTTGAAAATATTATTAATGAGTTACTTACGTGACACACTAAAAGGCTTATTGCTTATCTTCTTTTTCTTTTCCTGTTCATTATTTGCCCAGGAAAAAAAGGTTCATGAAATTCACCACGCTGCAGAAGAAACTGCCTTTAGTAAAAAACTGGGAGAAGATATTATTCGCCTCCTTGGTGTCGACAGCATTTGGTTTGATGATGTCTTTCTGACTTGCGACAGTGCTCACCTGAATCAGAAAAATAAAACATTTCGTGGATTTGGCAGAGTTCACATTATCAAGGCAGACACCCTTCAATTATGGGGAGATAAACTCAATTATGATGGGAAGCGTAAAATGATCCAACTTGACGGCCACGTCAGGATGGAGCAAAATGAATCTATTCTCAAGACATCCCATCTCAATTACAACATGAACGAAGAAATTGCCTGGTATTATGATGGGGGACAAATTTTCGACGGCAACAATCAGGTGGAAAGTGGTTGGGGATACTATTACTTAGAAATAGAAGATTATTATTTTAAAGACGATGTCTTTTTGTCAAATGAAGATAATACTATGTCAACCGACACACTTTTCTACAATAGTGAAACTGAATTTGTAAAATTTCTTGGCCCTACTCAAATCTTTGGTGATACAAATTATATTTATTGTGAAAACGGATGGTACGATAGTCAGAATAACTTATCCGGTTTCTACCAAAAAGCCTATTTCCAATCACGAGAACAAGTAATGGAGGGTGATAGTCTTATTTATGATCGTGAAAATGAAATTTCGTGGGCCTACGGTAATGTGAAGGCTCGAGATACAATTCAAAACAGTATTATCTACGGTGAGAAACTCTATTTTGATGAACAGTCAGATCATATCGAAGTAACAGAAAACGCCCTGTATGTTATGGTTGACGGTCCTGACTCACTGTTTCTTCACGCCGACACCCTTCTCAGCTACCAGATTGATTCTATCAAATCAAGGAAGATTGTGGCCTTTCATAAGGTACAGTTTTACAGGGATGATATCCAGGGACGATGTGACTCATTGGGTTATGTCGTGGCCGATTCCATTATTCAACTGTTTTCTGAACCAATTTTGTGGCAAGAAAAGAACCAGCTCACAGCAGTACTGATTAAGATTAAATTAGGTGATCAGGGAATAAAACATATTGAAATGGATGATAAAGGCTTTCTCATCACTGAAATTGACTCTTTACACTATAATCAGGTCAAAGGGAAATCCGTTATTGGCTATTTTGAAAACAACTCCCTTAACCGGGTAATGGTAGTTGGAAATGGGGAATCAATCTTTTATCCTGAAGATAATAATGGACAGATTGGTCTTAATAAGGTATTAAGCAGCCAGATACAAATGGGATTCAAGGATGGTAAGGTTCATCTGGTAAAATTTATTACCGACCCTGAATCTGAATTGACACCGATGAGTCAGATTGAAGAGAATGATAAATTTCTGGAAGGATTTATTTGGAAAATAGACCTTCGACCAAAGGGAAAAACTGACTTGTATAAGTGGAAGTAAACTCTTTAATACTCATCTTCATTAAAGAAGAAGTCATCCTTACTAGGATAATCAGGCCAAATATCTTCAATACTCTCATATAGTTCACCCTCATCCTCCATCTCCTGAAGGTTTTCAACAACTTCCAGAGGAGCTCCGGAGCGGATCGCAAAATCGATAAGCTCATCTTTAGTAGCCGGCCAGGGTGCATCTTCAAGTTTTGATGCTAATTCAAGAGTCCAATACATAAATAAATAATTGTAGCAATAATTTCCGCGAATATACGCCTTTTAGTGAAATTTGCAAGACTATTTAGCAAAATGTGCAAATAAATTACTACAGCCTGATTTACTGATACTTACATCTCAGTATAGTAAATGCTTTAAGATGACAGAACTTCAGGATTGGCTCCTAAGCATTGGTATTCAGCTCATCACTTTCAACAATACCATCAATAAAGCGAATTATTCGCTGAGCTGATCTGGCAATATCCTCCTCATGGGTAACCACAATAATAGTATTTCCAAGCTCATGAATTTCAGCAATGAGACGCATAATCTCAACTGAAGTCTTAGAGTCAAGATTCCCGGTAGGCTCATCAGCAAGTATAATAGAAGGTTTATTGACCAAAGCTCTGGCAACAGCAACTCTTTGCCTCTGTCCCCCTGACAGCTCATTTGGTTTGTGAGTAACCCGATCGCTAAGACCAACTTTTTCCATAACCATTGCGGCAATTTTTCTGCGCTCGTGTTTTGAGATACCAGCATAAATAAGCGGCAGGGTTACATTCTCAAGTGCGGTATATCTGGGTAAGAGATTGAAAGTTTGAAAAACAAAACCTATTTCACGATTTCTGATTTCTGCCAGTTTTTCATCAGGCAAGTGACTCACATCAGTACCATTCAGGAAATATTCGCCTTCGGACGGAGTATCCAGAGCACCCAGAATATTCATCAGGGTAGACTTTCCGGAACCACTAGGGCCCATTATAGCAACATATTCTCCTCTTTTAATTTCCAGGTTGACACCACGGAGAGCACGAACTACCTGAGTACCCACCTGATAATTCTTTACTATATTTTTTAGAGATATAATATTTTCCATCGGTACAGAATGATTTTATACAAAAGTACCCGCAAAAATATAATAGTATCAGTTTATAGGAAATATTAACAAAATTTAACAGAGAAAAGGAATACTTTTATTTTTACATATTATGTCGGGAATTTTTGATCAGGAAATAAAGTTTCTTCCCGGAGTTGGCCCTTCCAGGGCCCAGCTTCTTATGAAAGAAATCGGAGTAAACAGCTTTGGTGATTTGCTGTATCATTTCCCGTATAAATATGCCGATCGTTCCAGAATCCACAAAATTAGTGAGATTCGAGAAACAGAATCTTACATTCAACTGACAGGAAAGCTTCAAAAAATAGAACTTATAGGTGTAAAGAATAAACAAAGACTGACAGCAGTTTTGTCTGATGAAACAGGCTCGGTTCAACTGGTTTGGTTCAAGGGAGTTAAATGGTTATTAAAAACATTGAAGTCCGGCGTTCCCTACCTGCTATTTGGAAAGCCAAACTTCTATAAAGGACAACTGAATTTCTCTCATCCTGAGCTTGAAGAAACCGAAAAAGTTCAAAGGATAAAGTATCCTTACATCTATCAGTCGTCTTACCCTACTACTGAGAAAATGAAAAATGGGTTCATTACCTCCAGAACCATCCACAAATTACAATATGCTCTGCTTGAAAAGGTCAGCAATGAAATACGTGAGACACTGCCGTCATATCTGGTAAAACAACTAAAATTCATCGATTTAAAATCTGCTCTTATCAATATCCATTTCCCTTCAGGTGAAGAAATACTTAAGAATGCCAGATACAGAATAAAGTTCGAAGAACTATTTTTCATCCAGCTCAATCTCCTTAAGCTCAGAGAGGATAGAAAACAAAAATCAAAAGGCTGTGTATTTCAGGAAATCGGAGATCATTTTAATAAGTTTTACACTGAGAATCTTCCCTTTAATCTCACAGAGGCACAAAAAAGAGTGTTGAGGGAAATCAGAAAAGATGTTGGATCTGGAAAACAGATGAACAGGTTATTGCAGGGAGACGTGGGTAGTGGCAAGACTCTGGTTGCTCTCTTAACAATACTCATGGCTCTTGATAATGGCTTCCAGGCTTGTATTATGGCCCCTACTGAAATACTGGCTCAACAACATAATGAAAGTTTTCACAGTTTGCTTGAAGGCTTACCAATTGAAATTGGACTGCTTACCGGTTCCACTAAAGCAGCTGAGCGGAAAATACTACACGAAGGGCTCCGTAACGGTAATATAAAAATCCTCATAGGTACTCATGCCCTGATTGAAGATGGAGTTCTCTTCCAAAACCTGGGCCTGGTAATTATTGACGAACAACATAGATTTGGAGTTGCACAAAGAGCCAGGCTTTGGGAGAAGAATCCAACTAACCCTCCACACATCCTTGTAATGACTGCAACACCCATACCCAGAACTCTGGCAATGACAGTTTACGGGGACCTGGATGTTTCAGTTATTGATGAGCTGCCACCAGGTCGGAAGCCTATTAAAACAGCTCATTATTACGATAGCAGGAGACTCGAATTATTTAATTTCCTAAAAAAAGAAATTATTAAGGGACGTCAGATTTATATCGTATATCCATTAATAAGGGAATCTGAAAAGCTCGATTATAAAGACCTTGAAGATGGTTACGAGAGTATTTCCAGAGCCTTCCCCTCCCCAGAATACGCCGTTTCGGTCTTGCATGGAAAAATGAAAACTGAAGAGAAAAAAATCGCTATGCAATATTTCGTCAATGGAACAACGCATATTATGGTTTCCACAACTGTAATAGAAGTTGGAGTAGACGTTCCAAATGCAAGTGTTATGGTAATAGAAAGTGCTGAGCGATTTGGGTTGAGCCAGCTACACCAGTTACGCGGACGTGTGGGCAGAGGAGGCGAGCAGTCATTCTGCATTTTGATGTCAGGCGTGAAGCTTAGTAAGGAAGCTCGAACCAGACTGGAAACGATGGTCAGAAGTAACGATGGTTTTGAAATTGCCGAAGTTGATTTAAAACTCAGGGGGCCAGGAGATCTGGAAGGAACTCAACAAAGTGGAATTCCTTTCGATCTCAAACTGGCAAATATTTTGAAAGATCACAAAATTCTTGAACATGCCAGACAGGTTGCCAGCGATCTGCTGGAATCAGACCCTTATCTGAATGACCACCGGAATGCCATCCTGAAACAAGGCCTTAAACGCATGAAACAGAGCCATCGAGACTGGAGTGAGATATCCTAGATCGCTGTAAATATTAATAATAATAATTATGAAAGCTTTACCTTCTTTACTTCTGATGTTGTTCCTTCCATTATTCCTTTTTGCAAAAGACCCCTACCCCCATATTGATAAAATTGACATCCTGCATTACAAGTTTGAAATCCAGCTTAATAGCGAAACTGATAAAATTACCGGACTTGCTGATATTCGCTTTCGTCTGTCTAATCCACAAAATATCCTGGTTTTAGACTTGATCAAGAAGCAAAACAGTACAGGTATGGTAGTTGACAGTATTTTGATGAACGAAATTCCAATTTCTTTTAAACACGCAAACAGCAAGTTATCAATTCCTTGTCCAATTTACTCAGCTACTGATACTTTACTGGAAATACGCATACACTATCATGGAATACCTGAAGATGGGCTTATCATTTCTAAGAACAAGTTTGGTGTAAAAAGCTTCTTTGGCGACAATTGGCCTGATCGTGCAAGACACTGGCTACCTTGTGTTGACCATTTGTCTGACAAAGCAACAGTTGAATTTCTTGTTAAAGCTCCCTCTAACTTCCAAGTGGTGGCAAATGGATATCAAAAGGGCTTATACCCGGCTGGATCGGGATACACTTATACACATTATGAGTCTACAGTTCCTCTTCCTACTAAAGTCATGGTAATTGGAGTTGCAGAATTTGCTATTCAAACAGCAGGATTTGCCGGCCAGACACAAATTGAGTCATGGGTTTATCCGGAGAATATGGAAGAGGGCTTCTTAGATTATAGCCCTGCTGTAGAAATAGTCGATTATTATAATTCTAAAATTGGTGCTTTTGCTTTTGAAAAACTGGCTAACGTTCAGTCAAAAACAGTTTACGGCGGAATGGAAAACTCCGGTGCTATTTTTTATCATGAAAACTCAGTGACTGGAAAAAACACCATGCACAGTTTACTCGCTCATGAAATTGCGCACCAATGGTTTGGCGATGCCGTCAGCGAAGCCGACTGGCATCATATCTGGCTTAGTGAAGGTTTTGCAACCTATTTAGAAGCTGTTTGCATCAGTGACATGTTTGCTGATATTGACCTTGAAAACAAAATGGAAAGATCCAGAACCAGGGTGATAAATTATTATTACCGCAACCCCAAACCAGTAATAGATACTACCATAGTTAATCTCAGGCGGCTCCTAAGTACAAATTCCTATCAAAAGGGTGCCTGGGCACTGCATATGTTGCGCAATAATATCGGGGAAGAAGCTTTCTGGTCGGGTCTGCAAAAGTATTACGCTCGGTTTAAAAATAAGAATGCTTTGACAAAGGATTTCAGATACTGTATGGAAGAAGCATCCGGAAAAAATCTACAGCAATTCTTTGATCAATGGTTAAGAAAGTCAGGGCATCCTGTTCTAAAACTAAAATACGACTACAACTCAAAACACAAGATACTGGTTATTAAATTAATACAAACTCAAAACCAATACTGTTTTAATTTCCCTTTAGATATTGAAATATTAAATGTATCACAAGGCTTGTCTTTAGCTACGCGGATTTATGTTACTGCTGCATCCACAGAACATACGATTAAATTGGACTTCGTGCCTGACAAAATTATCCTTGATCCAGATGTCAGACTACTTTTCGAGGAGGCAAAATAGTAATCAACTATGCCATTTTGATACTGCATCTGACAAAATTTCCACTTAGAATCGTGGCATAGTTTATGTAAACATCTACATATATCTATTTTTTGAAGTTTTATGAAAATTAAACCTATACAATCAGCTGAAGAGCTTGGCACCAGTTTGTCAAAAACAGGTCGGTCTTATCTCCTGCTATATAAGTCTGGTTCAGAAAAAAGTGATTGTGCATTTGAAAATTTGCAAGAGACAATTACGGAGGATGAAGACTTCTCAGTATTAGCAGCAGATGTTATTACCGTAGGTGATATTCATCCTTTATACCAAATAAAAACTGTACCTACCTTATTAGAATTTGACAAAGGAGAATTCAGGAATGTGTACAAAGGATGCCACCAGCCAGAAGTCTTGAAAGCTTTGTTTGAAGAAGCTGTCTATTATGCTCAAATGGCAAAGGAAGGCAAAACTGCAAAACAGGTTACGGTTTATTCAACTCCTGCATGTTCATGGTGCACTACCTTAAAATCTTATTTGAATAAGAACAAAATCAGGTATACAGATGTTGATATATCAAGAGATCCTAATGCTTCTCAGACTCTGGTTGCGCGTACTGGCCAGCAAGGAGTACCCCAAACAGAGGTCAACGGACAATGGGTAGTTGGATTTGACCAGAAACGATTAAATGAATTATTAGAAATCAAATAAAACATAATATTGTGAAAATTAAACTAATCTTCGCATCCCTATTCTTTACGATAGGGATATTTGCCTGCAACCAGGCAGGAGCACATTCTGAGGAAAACGATCTTACTGAGGATCAGCCTAAAGTAGAAGTATCTGAGAAGAACTCTACAGTTGCTGATAAGCCAATAAAACTAACCAAAGCAGATTTTCTGAAGAAAGTAATGGACTATGAAAAAAATCCTGAAGAATGGATTTATGAAGGTGATAAGCCATGTTTGATTGACTTTTGGGCAGATTGGTGTGGCCCTTGTAAAAAAGCTGCTCCTGTTCTTGACGAATTAGCGAAAGAATATGCTGGAGATATCTATATTTACAAAGTTAACACAGATGAGGAAAGAGAACTTGCCGGTGTCTTTGGAATTAGTGGAATTCCAGCGTTCTTATTCGTTCCAATGAAAGGCAAGCCACAAATGACCAGTGGCATTGCCAGAACTCCAGCAGACACTAAAAAAATGTTCACAGGCCTTATTGATGAGATATTACTAAATAAACAAAAAGATAATTAGGATGAAAGAACTTCAACCAGTTAATCAACAGGTTCTGCTTGATTTTGAGCAGCCAAAAGAAACAACTCAAGGCGGAATAATTATTCCTGATACTGCCAAGGAAAAGCCAAAATTTGCAAAAGTGGTGGCTCTTAGTGGTATTGAAAATGCAGAGATATCAGTAGGCGACAGTGTGTTCTACAAGGAGTATTCCGGTACTGAAATCAATTTTGAAGGAGAAGATTACCTTTTAGTGCCATATGCTGATATTATGGCAAAAATTGTAGAAACTGACGAGATTTAGATATCTGTTCATTGCAAAAACAAAAAAACCTGCCGTTTGATAATTTCTTTATCACGGCAGGTTTTTTCATTCTTCAAAGTAGGCTAACAAGTTATTTCTGCTCAAAACTTTTACCTTTCTGTTTGTCATCTCAAGAACCCCCTCTGCTTCCATTTGGCCAAAAGCACGTGCCACTGAGGGACGAGCAGCCCCAAATAAATCAGCCATTTCCTGCTGTGTTTGCGGGAGAAGAAAAAAGCCATCCTCATCTCCATCCAACTGCAAAATATAATGGGCAATTTTCCCTTTAAGAGTCTTGAATGATAAAAACTTAATCTTGGTTGACAAAAAATGAGCTTTTGTAGAAATATGGTTAAGATAATTCAGTTGAACAGAAGGACACAATTGTAGAAGCTTCAGAAACTGATCTCTGAATATTTTGAGGATGACAGAAGATTCATTTGCAGTAATATCAACAGGATAAATATTCTGACGTCCAAATAGAAAAGCCCCCGCTATAGGTTTTGGAGCCTGAATATCCTCAATTTTTATCATGCGACCAGAATAATCTGTCATTTCACCACGAACACTTCCTTTTAATAATATCATCAGACAATTCACCTCATCACCCTGATGAGCTATTGCATCCTCTTGGTTGTATTTCTTGATCTGAAATTGCACTTCGGCAAAAACCTCTCTAAGCCGCTGGGGATCTACACCTTTTAGTACCGGACACGCAACTGCTTTTTCAATCCAATCCATTTTATTATGCTTTATAACAATTGTAACATTTTTTCTTCAAGCTAGCATCTCTTTTTGCACGAAAATTACGAATAATGATTAGAGAAATTATAAAGATT
>JAYEFL010000140.1:0-3214 GCA_034658635.1 Bacteroidota bacterium
GATCATCAATCACATTCATCATCTCTTTTGGATCTTTCTCCAGATCATAAAGTTCCCACTCATCAATGTCATGATAAAAATGCATGAGTTTATACCTCTCATTGCGAACCCCATAATGACGTTTAACAGCATGGGCGCCAGGATATTCGTAATAATGATAATAAACGGATTGACGCCAATCATCGGGTATCCCTCCTCCCGTACGGGCCGATTCGCGAATCGGCCCCATCAATGATAATCCCTGCATCTCCTCAGGAATATCAGCCCCTGCCAAATCCAGAAAGGTCTCGGCAAAATCAAGATGCTGTACCAGCGCATCTGAAGTGGTGCCAGCCTCAGTTATACCTGGCAAACGCACGAGCAAAGGCATGCCCAGGCTCTCTTCGTACATGAAACGCTTATCAAACCACCCATGTTCGCCCAGATAAAATCCCTGGTCGGAAGTGTAGAAAACCGCCGTATTATCTGCTAATCCTGTTTCATCCAAATAATCAAGGAGGCGACCAACCTGATCATCTACACTTTGAATACAGGCCAGATAATCACGCATATATCGCTGGTATTTCCAGAGAGCCAGCTCTTTCCCTTCGAGATTCTGATTGTAAAAGTCTTCAATGATCGGATTGTAATGTGCATCCCATTCGGCTCTTTGCTCAGGCGTCAGGCGACCAAGCATCCCTTTAATCCAGCCATCGCCCCTCTGATTAACCGTTGTATCCGGGTTAATCACTTTTAAATCATATCCTATCATCATATCAACGATGACCGACATCTTCTGTTCTTTAGCAGCCCTGCCCCGATTGGAATAATCATCAAAATAATTATCGGGCACCGGAAAGGTCTTTTCTTCAAAATTGAAATATTTTGGCTCTGGCATCCAGTTGCGATGTGGAGCTTTATGCTGAACCATCAGGCAGAATGGCTTCTCAGGGTCCCTTGTATCAAGCCAGCTCAAAGCTTCATCAGTAATCACGGTAGTAGTGTAACCAATGTAATTATGGGTACCTGTTGAATCTTTCAGATCAGGATTGTAATATGGTCCTTGTCCGATCAGAACTTTCCAGAAATCAAATCCGGTAGGATCAGATTTTAGATGCCACTTCCCAATCATGGCTGTTTCGTAACCAGCTTCACGTAAGAGCTTTGGCACAGTAACCTGACTTCCGTCAAAAGTATCACCGTTATCTAAATGACCGTTCACATGACTGAATTTTCCTGTGAGTACTACCGCCCTACTTGGTGCACAAATCGAATTGGTGCAAAAAGCATTGTTGAACCTGATCCCCTCATCAGCCAATCGGTCAATGTTGGGAGTGTGATTTAATCCAAATCCATACGCAGAAACCGCTTGATAAGCATGATCATCAGACATGATGTAGAGGATATTGTATTGCTTGTCTTGCTGGCAGGAACTAAGCAGGAGGAAGGCGAGAAGGCATGAAGGGAGAAGGGCAGGAAGGGCTTTTTTTAGATTCATTACTGTTGATTTTGGTTTGAATCTGAAAGATAGGGAAAATCCGGGGACTCGGGACTCGGGACTCGGGAATCGGGACTCGGTTATTCGGTTATTCGGTTATTCGGTTATTCGGTTATTCGGTTATTCGGTTATTCGGTTATTCGGTTATTCGTATGAACGAATTACTATAGACTAAAAAAGCGCCAGCTTTTTTAGCTGACGCTTTGAACATATATTGAGTTGTTGACCTTGGAAGTTTGGCTATTTATCCAGGTCTTTGAGGTGCTCGAGGTGAGCAAAACTATCTCCGTCCATGTTGATGGAACTGCCTAGTTTGGCGAGATCTTTCATCCGCAGGTCTCCATCAATGTATATGAGAACGTTTTCGTCATCACTACCTACAACCAGGAGGAATTCAGAAATATTGTCTCCATCTGTTTTTATAAGGAAAATTACATCCTCACCCTCTGAATTAACTGTCATTAATTCTTCGTAAGAATCGCGCTTTAGATCACCCATAACCTCATCATAGAAGTTGTCAGCTACGCCGCCTTCCTGGGCAAGAATTTTAATTGAGCTAATCTGATTCAGCACCTCTAAATCTTCATCTCCATCGGTGAATTGGGATGCCATTTTCAACAAACCACTATTAATTGTAATTGTGGTAAAACCATCCTGTCCTCCATATTTTTTGAAGAGTTTCTCAACTGCTGAATTTTGTGCGAACAAGAAAGCAGGAGCCAGGGCAATAACTAAGATAAGTACTAATTTTTTCATTTTTATTTGAGTTTGATTTAACATTCATATTCTGTTTTCATAGTGTAGACGACTGAGTTTCGATTTTGCTACAGCTGAACTTAATTTTCTTTAATTCCGTTCCTCATTCTTCGCTATTAAACCATTCTCGTTTTAATAAATCAAATGCCGGGTAGGGTCAAGAACCCTATATGCGTTTAGTATAAAAATGTAATTAATATGAGGTTTAGGTCTATTTCTCTCTATTTGGGATTGGGATTGTTTTGCTTTTTTACTTCACCTGCTACTCAGGCACAAAATGACAAAGATGATGGCAATATCGGAATTCAATTAACTGGTTCTTATTACGGTAAAACTCTTAATAATATACTCAATGACTTTCAACGTAAATTACACCTGAATATCGATTTCTATCCTAAGCAATTGCCATCCGGAATTCATCCAGGTGTCAGGTTTGAGAAAACACCCATAGATCAGGCCATGGATATATTGCTCAAGAACAGTGGCTTACAATACAAGATCAGGGGTATTCATATAGTTATTCGTCCTGATGGGGATGACATAGTCCTACCAGAAGAGAAGAAGAGAATGCTCCCTAACCAGAAAGACTTTACACTGAACGGGCAAGTAGTTGATAAAGAATCTGGTGAAACCCTCCCCTATGCCCAGGTTCTGATCGACGGAACTTTGAATGGAACTGTCACCAATGTAGATGGCTATTTTACTCTGTTTCATGTGCCCACTGATACGGCTCGACTGGTGATCAAATTTGTGGGATACCAACCTAAAATTCTGCAACTTGACCCTGAAAGGTGCCTGTCAGAAATCCAGGTAGAGCTTTTCCCGGCTATCACAGAAATGGAAGAAATCCTGATTACAGGAAAACGTGAAGATCTGATGAGAATCTCTAACCGAACCAATCTGGTGAGTATGGCCCCTTCCAAAATAGCCCAACTTCCGTCAATCGGAGAAAAGGATATTTTTAGATCTTTTCAACTTTTG
>JAYEFL010000141.1:0-13173 GCA_034658635.1 Bacteroidota bacterium
CAGTGGGCTGTATTGGTTGTAAGGCCTGTTTCAAAGTTTGTCCTCATGATGCAATAGTAGTTGAGAACTTCCTGGCGTATATTGATCCGGTGAAGTGTAAACTTTGTAGAAAGTGCGTGGTGGTTTGTCCTACTAATTCCATTTTGGAGATTAATTTTCCTCCAAGAAAAATCAAGGAGGATAAACCTGTAGAGAAAAATTCTGCAGAAGAACAAACAACAATTCTTAAAGTAACTAAATAATAGGAGGAGCGCTTCTTGAAAACCTTTCAAAAAGGTGGTGTCCACCCCCCGGAGAATAAAATTGCAGCAGCAAGTGCAATTCAAACCCTGGCTTTGCCAAAATCCGTTGTTATTCCTGTTTCACAGCATATTGGGGCTCCGGCCACACCAATTGTGAAAAGGAATGATGAGGTGAAGGTTGGTCAGGTAATCGGACAAAGTTCTGGATTTGTTTCAACCAATATCCATTCATCCGTTTCTGGAAAAGTATCAAAAGTTGATCTTTTTCCCGATGCAAGTGGTTACAGACGCATGGCTGTGGCTATTGATGTGGAGGGTGACGAATGGCTGGAGGGAATTGACCAGAGAAAAGATCTTGTAAAGGAAATTAACCTGAGTGCCAGGGAGATTGTTGATAAAACCCTCGAGATGGGTATTGTTGGCCTTGGCGGAGCAACCTTTCCAACTCACGTAAAACTTTCAGTGCCACAGGGAAAAAAGGCAGATGCCTTGATTATTAATGGAGTAGAGTGTGAACCTTATCTTACATCCGACCATCGTGTTATGTTGGAACGCGGTGAAGAGATTATGATCGGAATTCAAATTCTGATGAAAGCACTGGATGTTAAAGACGCTTTTATTGGGATAGAAAAGAATAAGCCTGATGCCATTGTTCACCTGACTGAATTAACCGCTGAATATCCCGGCATAAAAGTTGTTTCCCTTAAAGTTAAGTATCCACAAGGCGGAGAAAAACAGCTAATTAAGGCGATAATCAATCGGGAAGTTCCATCAGGAGCTTTGCCAATTGATGTAGGAGCTGTTGTTCATAATGTTGGTACCGCTCTTGCTGTATATGAAGCAGTACAGAAGAATAAACCATTGATTGAGAGAACTGTAACCCTCACTGGTAAATTTGTGAAAAAGCCAGGTAATTATCTGGTCAGATTTGGTACTCCTATCGCTGACCTTGTTGAAGCGAGTGGGGGATTGCCTGAAAATACGGGTAAGATCATTAATGGCGGACCAATGATGGGAAAGGCTATTGATAATCTGGGAGTTGCAGTGACTAAAGGAACTTCAGGAATCGTTCTGGTTCCTGTTGAAGAAAGCAAGCGCAGACCAATGGTGAATTGCATTCGCTGCGGCGAGTGTACACATGTTTGTCCTATGGGTCTGGAGCCATATCTACTCATGAACCTTGCAGAATTAGACAGGTGGGAAGAAATGGAACTGAATAGGGTTATGGATTGTATTGAATGTGGTTCATGCAGTTATGCCTGTCCTTCTGATCGTCCTTTACTGGATCACATCCGCTATGGTAAGAGTAATGTTAGTCAAATAATCAGATCAAGAAATAAGAAATGAGTGCAACAAATCTGATAACTATTTCCCCATCACCCCACAGCTACGGGAAAGATTCTGTGAGCAAGATCATGTACAGAGTGATCTGGGCCCTGATTCCGGCTTTTGCAGTCTCATTGATCTTTTTTGGAATGGGGGCTCTGATTGTGACAGCTACAGCAATCGCTTCCTGTGTGCTTTTTGAGTTTCTTATTACTAAGTATCTTCTGAAAACAAAACCTGCAATCTGGGATGGTTCGGCTATCCTGACAGGGTTATTGCTGGCTTTTAATGTTCCAAGCAATCTTCCAATATGGATTATTATTGTAGGATCTCTTGTTGCAATCGGAATCGGAAAGATGTCTTTTGGTGGTTTAGGAAAGAATCCATTTAACCCGGCTTTGGTTGGTCGCGTTTTTCTATTAATCTCTTTTCCGGTTCAAATGACCTCATGGCCACAAGCACTTGGATCCCGTTGGGCATATTTAGACGCAACAACAGGTGCAACGCCATTAGGAATTATTAAGGATGGACTCAAAAATGGAGAGTCTTTTGGTGATTTACTAGGCCAGATACCAGAATACAGTCAGCTGCTATTAGGAAATATGGGAGGCTCACTTGGCGAGGTTTCATTTCTTGCTTTGATTTTGGGAGGCCTCTATTTATTATGGAAGAAAGTAATAACCTGGCATATTCCGGGTAGTATTCTGCTAACCGTGATAGCGTTTACAGGAATTATGTGGTTGATTAATCCTGATCAGAATGCCGATCCAATGTTTCATTTGTTAGCAGGTGGAATGATGCTGGGTGCGATTTTTATGGCTACAGATATGGTTACCAGTCCAATGACAGCTAAGGGGCAAATTGTTTTTGGTGTTGGTATTGGACTTTTGACATGCTTGATTCGAATATTTGGTGCGTATCCTGAAGGCATGTCTTTTGCTATCCTGATTATGAATTCTGTGGTGCCACTTATTGATAAGTACATGAAACCAAAAAGATTCGGGGAGGTTAAGAAAAATGGCTAAGAAAGAATCAAATTTTCTAAATATGGTATTCACGCTGTTCATTGTAACAGCACTTGCTGCCACAGCGCTGGGATTTGTGTATGAATTCACTAAGGAACCTATTGCTGCTGCAAAGCTTAAGGCAAAGCTGGAAGCTGTTTCGGTTGTTGTTCCTGAATTTGATAATAATCCTAGTGAGGAAATGTATACTATTCCCTCAGATTTGGGCGACCTTGAGTGCTACCCGGCAAAAATGGGAGACGAATTGGTGGGTACTGCTATCAGTACAATCACAAAAATGGGATTTAGCGGAATAATTGTTGTGATGGTGGGATTGCGGTCTGATGGAACAATTATCAAATCGGCAGTTCTTGATCACCTTGAAACTCCCGGACTTGGAACAAAAATGACACAGCCAAAGTTTAAAGATCAGTATATTGATAAGGACCCGGGAAAGGATAATATCAAGGTGACGAAAGATGGAGGAATGATTGATGCTATTACTGCTTCAACAATAACATCGCGCGCTTATTCAGATGCTATTCAGCGAGCTTTTGATGCTTATATGAAAGGAGGACAGAAATGAACCAATGGAAAAACTTTTCAAAAGGATTTTTTAAGGAGAACGCGGTTTTCGTCTTACTCCTCGGATTATGTCCAACCCTGGGGGTAACCTCCTCAGCTATAAATGGTCTGGGTATGGGCCTGGCAACTGCATTTGTATTGGTGATGTCTAATATAGTAATATCTCTTATCAAGAATCTGATTCCTGATAAGGTGAGAATCCCGGTTTTTATCGTGGTAATTGCATCATTTGTAACCATCGTGCAGCTAACAATGGAAGCATTTGTTCCTAGTTTATATAAAGCCTTGGGATTATTTATCCCTCTGATCGTGGTAAACTGTATTATACTCGGAAGAGCAGAAGCTTTTGCTTCAAAAAATAACCTTGTATCATCAATTGTGGATGGATTGGGTATGGGAATGGGATTTACGATGGCCTTAACCATGTTGGGAGCTATTCGTGAAATCCTCGGAAACGGGAGTATCTTCGATATTAGATTTGTATCGGAAGATGCCAGTACAATGCTGCTGTTTATTCTCTCGCCAGGAGCATTTATAGTATTGGGTTATCTTATTGCATTTATTAACCGGCTTAGCAAGTCAAAATCCTAAGCGGCTAAAATCCTGACACAATGAACTACATAATCATAATCATAGGGGCCATTTTTGTTAATAACATAGTTCTTAGCAAATTTCTTGGTGTATGCCCTTTCATGGGAGTATCAAACAAAGTTTCAACATCTGTTGGAATGACGGGAGCTGTTACCTTTGTGATGGTATTGGCAACCATCGTTACCTGGTTATTGCAGCGCTATGTGCTGGATCCATTTAATATCGGATTCATGCAAACCGTTACTTTTATTCTGGTTATTGCAGCACTGGTGCAGATGGTTGAAATTGTTCTCAAAAAAATCTCTCCTCCATTATATCAGGCTTTGGGAGTTTTTCTTCCTCTGATAACTACCAACTGTGCTGTTCTGGGAGTAGCACTACTGACTGTCCAGAATGAGTTTAACCTAATTGAAGGAGTGGTATTCTCAATTGCAAATGCAATAGGATTTGGCTTGGCATTGATCATCTTTGCCGGAATCAGAGAGCAGCTCGATTTGGTGGTAGTACCCAAAGGAATGCGCGGAATTCCTATCGCCCTGGTTGTAGCCGGATTGCTGGCGATGGCATTTATGGGATTTACAGGTATTGTTTAGCATCAGAATTTTTACATCCTGGCCAGCGGAGAAACTGATTGATCAGCAAATTCAGAATTTAGATATTTGTAATATCCTGTTATTCCAATCATTGCCGCATTATCCATGGTATATGCCAGCTTTGGGATGTAAATGTTCCATCCTGATTTATCTGCCTCTGTCTGCAGACCTGCTTTGAGACCAGAATTGGCTGAGACTCCACCAGCTATCCCTATTTCTTTTATTCCGGTTTCGCGACTTGCCCTTTTGAGTTTATTTAACAGAATTTCTACGATGGTTCTTTGTAAAGAAGCGCATAGATCCTCAAGCTTGTCGTCAATAAATGAAGGATTTTCTTTCAACTCATCACGAATGAAATATAGAAACGAAGTCTTTAATCCACTAAAAGAGTAATTCAGACCCTGAATTCTGGGTTTATTAAAATCAAAAGCAAATGCATCACCCTTTTTTGCCAGTCTGTCGACTACTGGACCGGCAGGATAGGGTAGCCCTATGATTTTACCACATTTATCAAAAGCTTCACCGGCAGCATCATCAATGGTCTGACCAATAATTTCCATATCCAGAAAATCCCTGACAACAATAATTTGTGAATTACCCCCGGAAACTAAGAGACAGAGAAAAGGAAATTCTGGTACAGGAGTGGGATTGGCATGATCTTCCTGCAGAAATAAAGCAAGAACATGAGCTTGCAAATGATTAACAGCAATCAGAGGGATTTTGTTAGCAAGAGCAAAACCCTTAGCAAAAGAAGTGCCCACAAGTAATGAACCCATTAGTCCGGGTCCTCTGGTGAAAGCTACAGCATCAATTTCATCAATGGATACTCTTGCAGTTGTAATAGCTTGATCTACAACTGGTATGATGTTCTGCTGATGAGCACGTGAGGCAAGCTCAGGAACCACACCACCATAGGCACGATGGATATCCTGATTGGCAATCTTATTTGACAAAATCAGATCGTTTTGCAATATGGCGGCAGATGTGTCATCGCAAGATGATTCTACTGCCAGGATGGTTATGTTTTTTTTCTTCATTAAATTTCAACACAAGACTTTCAATCGCCTGAAGGTTCTATCTTTGTGCCAGAACAGGCATGTTTTTTGCAAAGATATATAATCTGCTAAAACACGGTATCATAAAGAAAGTACTTAAGATAGGATTATTGACAATTGCCACACTACTTATTTTAGTAGTGAGTTTGTGGTTATTGATACGTGCTTCTAGTGTGCAAACCTGGCTGACAAGGAAGTATATAGCAAAATTTGAGGAGCAAATAGGTTGTGATATCAGATTTGGAAAAGTTAAGGTTCGATTGCCAAACCAAATACATATAGAAGATCTGGTTATATGGGATCAGCTGGGTGATACCCTTTTAGCTATACCAAAAACCCTGATTGGAATACAAAACTATAATTTAAAAGCTAAAGAATTCAATCTTAGCCTGGTGAAGTTAACAGATCCATTCTTCTATATCCAGGAGGATCCGGGAGGAGGAATGAATCTGGCATTTATTCTTGAAAGTCTGAGACCAGATTCCGGACTTATCCAGGTACCTGACATCAGGATCGATAAAATAATATTTGATAATGGAAGATTCAGATATCACAAGTTCATGGCTTCTCCGTTTGAAGGAAGGTTTACACCGGATTATTTTGAGCTTAGTGAAATATCCCTGACAGCAAATAGCTTTCAGTTTAATAATGAGGAACTGAATCTGGATATTCATGAGCTAAATGCTGTGGAATTGAGTGGCTTAAAGTTGAATGATGCACAGTTGAAGATATTGCTGAAAGATGAATTATGGTATTTCAAAGATATTGAATTGGAAACCGCAAACAGCCTGCTTTTGATTCCTGAGTTAAATATAAAATATGATCCGGATGAATCCAGGAAAGCACTGGACCGGTTAATAGTTGATGCTTACCTTTCTGCGAAAACTATGGTTTCTGAGTCTGATCTTCAATTTTTCCTTCCTGATTTCTCCGGAACCAGAGATATTTATTTGTCTGGCGGCTTGAATATAGCTCATTCAAACTTTCATTGGATTGAAGCCTCATTGCTTTATGAGGGTTTGGCAAATTATGAAGGCAATATTTCTATTACCGGGATACAGGATTTGTTGGATGCCGATTATACTCTCAGTATAGATACAATGTGGTACTCTCCGGATGCTCATGATTCTTCTTTACCCGGACTTCTGGTTAAGATCGATACTCTTGATCTGCCTTTTTATCTGGATTCTCTTGGAACTCTTGGCTTCACCGGAATGTTTTCTGGAAATATGAAGTCATTCAGTACAAGTGGATCTTTTCAATCTCTGGCATGTAGTCTGAATGGAAATCTGAACACCAAACAGGGTGATGAGCCTGGTTCAAGGCAAGTAAATGGATCAATAATTGGGAGGGTTCGGGATCTTGACAATATAATTGAGACTCATTTGGGAATAGAGGAAATTGAGATAAATGGTGTTTTTGATGGAACGGTGACTGACCTCGAAGAGTTCAATATGAATCTTGACTTCCATTTTCCTTTGCTTAATTATCGCAAATATGGATACAAAGATTTAATTCTAAAGGGTAGAGCCATTGACAAAACTTTTGATGGTCTGGTATTAATCCAGGATGATAATATTGACCTGGCTTTAGAAGCTGTTATGGATTTTCACAAGCAGATTCCTTCTTTTAGTATTGAAATGAGTGTGAAGGGGGCTCATTTAAATACGTTAAATATAAGCGCATTAGACTCTCTGGAGGTCTTGGATTTTGATTTGCATGCAAGCTTCTCAGGAATTTGTCTTGAAAATCTGGAAGGACAAATTTGGATTACAGATTCTTATTACCAAAATTCCAGAGGAAAACTCCCTATCAAGGATATTAACCTGACAATTGGTCCGGAATTAGGCAAAAGAAAAATTAATCTTGTTTCTGATTATATCGATGCACGGATCGTTGGTGATATTTATCTTGATGCTATAGTTCATCAATTACAATGGGTTGGCAGACGGTTTCTGCCCTTAAATATTAGTCCGCCTGTTCCTGAAAGTAGTAATCTGAATGATTTTAGTTTCAATATTCAGCTTAAAAATCCAAAGCCTCTAACAGAAATCCTGACTCCGGAAATTATATTTAAGGATAACACGCAGGTAAGTGGTTCTATAGAACGAGGAGGCTTGGAATGGGAGATCGAAGGGTTTTCGCCACAGTATGTGATATCAGAGAAACAATTTACCGATCTGGCGTTCAGAGTGGTTTCAGTAAATGATTCTATTAGCCTGACCAGTTCTTTAAGCAAACTTCAGTTTAACAGATATACAGAACTAGAAGATCTTCAGTTTGCTCTTGTTATGACTCCTGAGCAACTGACTTCAGAATTGCGCTGGGATAATCTTGACACTCTGCTTACCAAAGGAAAGATTGATGCAGAAATTCGTTTTGAGCCCGGTATGGGCAAATGGCCCAGATCAATAGTTAGTATTCCTCAAACTCAGATTATTTATAAGGATTCTGTTTGGAATATTAGTCCTTTCCAACTGGTTATGGATAAGTTTCTTTTTAGATTTGATTCATTGAAAATTCAGCATAATGAGGAAACTCTTCTTGTAAATGGAGCCATCTCTGACTTGCCTCACGATACTTTATATTTTGAGTTCCATAAGCTTAATTTGGACCACATAAATACTTTTAAGGGTGCACAGGGTAAATTTGGCCTTACCGGTATTGTAGATGGCGATGCCAGATTCTTTGATTTACATCAAAAAGGTCTTTTTTTAGCAGATCTGCAGATTTCCGATTTTGCTGTAAATAGCGAGCTTTTGGGTCATACTCAAATTAGTAGCAGCAGACATGCTGGTGAGAAAAGTATTTATATGGAAGTTCTGAGCACCCGAGGAGATATTTCTACCTTTGGATTGAAGGGTTCATTTAATCCAATTAATGATGAGATTGATTTTGACCTCAACCTTGAAAAGCTAAAGATGAACCTCTTTAATGGTGTTCTGAATCCGGTGCTACGCGATATTCGCGGTATTGCAACCGGGCATGTGGATATTAGTGGTACCAGATCAGACCCACTGTTCAATGGTGATATCTTCCTCCAAAAAGCTGCCTTTTATGTGGATTATCTGAATACGAGGTATACATTTACCCATCCTGTTAAAGTTACGCCCAGTGGTTTTCTGATTCAGAATTTAATTGCTCGTGATAAAGATGGCAATGAGGCTATTGTGAATGGTGGTGTATTTCACAATAAGTTTAAGAATTTGCGACTCGATCTGCAGCTGAATGTTACAGACTTCCTCTGTTTAGACACAAATGAAGCCATTGGAAATGCTTATTGGGGAAAAGCTTATGCAAACGGGTTTGCCAGCATATCTGGTCCGATAAAGAATATTAAAATCTATGTGGATGCCGCTTCTACAAATGGAACTGATTTTTACGTTCCCGTTTCACATCAGAGAAAGATCAAGGAAATTGATTTTATCACATTTGTTAATAAGGAGAATGAATATCTTGATCCTGATTTGTTTTCATATACAGATCAGCCGAAGGATCTTGAATATGATGTTGATCTGACAGGAGTGGAGGTTTCATTGGATATTGAAGTGAATCCTCTGGCCAGAGTTCAGATTATAATCGATCCTCAGACTGGTGATGAGATTCGCGTCAGAGGCAGAGGTAATTTGCATATCGATGTTAATACCCGAGGCTTATTCAATATATCCGGTGACTATTTGATAAATCAGGGCGATTATCAGTTTACATTACAGAACATGCCCTTGAAGAGGTTTGAAATTGAGCCGGGCGGACGAGTAATGCTTAACGGTCCTATAAGCAGGGCACAGATAGATCTTGATGCGAATTATAGTACTAGTGCAGTTTTGTATGACTTGGTGCTTGATGAAACAAATACTGACCTCAGGCAACGAGTACCTGTTGAATGCCATCTTTTGATGAATGGAAGACTTGAGAATCCGGGATTAAAATTTGATATTGTTTTGCCACCGAATAGCGACGATATTGCCAGAAGTCAGTTGAGCAATCTGTCTCAGGATGAGATGAATATCCAGATATTTTCGCTTCTTATACTAAACAAATTCAGCCCTTTGCCAGGCTTAAGTTCTAGCGCTCCAAGAAGCTATGAGAGTGCTGGTATTGCAACAACAACGGAGGTATTATCTAACCAGCTGAATTACCTCCTCTCACAGATTAGTAGTGATTTTGATGTGGGCTTTAATTACCGGCCTGGAGATGAGCTGACTAGTGATGAAGTGGCAGTTGCCCTTAAAGCACAATTACTTGAAGACAGGATGACCATAAATGTTAATGGTAATGTTGATGTACGGTCTGTAGAAACAGATGCAAATCAGTTAGTTGGGGATGTTCAGGTGGAATATAAGATAACTCCATCCGGAAAGCTGATGGTTAAGGCTTTTACCCGGGCAAACGACCGCCTTTTATATGAATATTCTCAGTATACACAAGGATTTGGAGTATTCTTCAGAGAGGAGTTTGATTCATTTGGTGGTCTTTTAAGAAAGTACTGGGATGGAATATTTAAAAAGTAGGGGATAAATACTAAATCAAATCAGATATCGTTTTTTTCATAACTTTAGTAGATAATTAATACTCAAATGCAAATGAACCTGTTCTTAATGATACAGACCCAATTTCAGGCGCAAGCCGCAGATTCTCTGGCGGTTGCAGAGTCGTCAGAAGTGTCGATACCCATTATTGAGCTAACCCTCAAAGGTGGTTGGATTATGATTCCGATAATGCTGTTGTCCTTTTTAGCGATTTATATTTTTGTAGAAAGATATTTTGCTATTCGTAAGGCGGGACAAGAGGATACTCATTTTATGAATAGAATTAAGGAATTTATTCATGAGGGTAAAATTGATGCAGCTATCCGTTTATCGCAAGCAACAGATACTCCTGTATCAAGGATGATAGAGGCTGGCATAAGACGAATTGGTCGTCCGATGAACGATGTAAATGCAGCTATCGAAAACGTAGGGAAATTGGAAGTATACCAGCTTGAAAGAGGTTTGCCAACATTAGCTACTTCTGCAGGTGCTGCGCCGATGATAGGATTTTTAGGTACAGTTATCGGTATGATTCGGGCATTTTGGGATATGTCAAATGCAGGTAGTAATATTGATGTTAGCTTGCTGTCAAATGGAATTTATACTGCTATGATTACAACTGCAGCTGGTTTGTTTGTAGGAATTATTGCCTACTTCGGCTATAATATACTTGTGGCTAAGATTGATAAAGTAGTTTTCCTTCTTGAAGCCAGGTCTTCTGAATTTATGGATTTGCTTAATGAACCCGTAAAATAATTCTGAATATGGCTATTAAATCAAGAAATAAAGTCAGTTATCAGTTCAGTATGTCATCTATGACGGACATTGTTTTTCTGCTGCTCATATTCTTTATGATCACGTCCACAATGGTTCATCCAAATGCACTGAAGCTGCTTTTGCCACAGAGTAGTTCGCAGGTTTCATCAACACCAAGCACAACTGTATCTATTACAAAGAATCTGGATTTCTATATTGAAAGAAATCAGATAGACTTTAACCGTTTGGAGCCAGCTCTCAAAGTGAAATTTGATGGCGTGCCTGAAGAAGATAGAGTCATTGCTTTGCATGCTGAAAAATCGGTTCCGATTGATGAAGTAGTAAAGGTTTTAAAGATTGCAAACAATAATAATTACAGACTAATACTCGCTACGCAGTCAAGGTGAATTGCCAATGAATCCATTCAAAAATATCCGAGGCCTGATAGGCACTATATTATTCCATGGGTTTCTATTGGCTATCCTTATATTCTTTAGTTTTCACGCCCCATTTCCTCCACCCCCTGAACAGGGGATAGAAATCAACTTTGGAACTAATGAAGTAGGATCGGGACTTGTGGAGCCTAAGCGACAGCAATATACACCACCTGTTCAGGAAGAAGTACAGCAAGAAGAAGCTCAGCCTGTTATTCCTGAAGCAGTAGTGGAGATACCTGGTGAAGCAGAAAAGGAAGCACAGGATTTACTGACTCAGGAACTGGAAGAGGCTGCTAAGATTGCAGCCCAGAAAGCTAAGGATGAGGATGCAGAGCGAAAGCGACTCAAGGAAATAGAGGATAAACGTTTGGAAGAGATTGAAAAGCAACGTCTTGCTGACCTAGAAAGGGAGCGCATTGAAAAGGAAAGGCTGAGACAGCTGGAAGTAGAACGAATTCGAAAGGCTGAAGTAGAAAAGAAACGCCAGGAAGAACAACAGCGTCAACGAAATGAGATTAATCAACGCATGCAACGTTCTTTTGGTGGACAAGGAGATTCTGGCGAAAATGAAAGTGAAGGAGTTCGGGAAGGGTTAGGCAACCAGGGTGTTAAGACTGGTAATGTTAATTCACAGGATCGGAATATGATCAATAGTTCAGGCACTGGGGTATCGTATAGTCTGGAAGGAAGAAGCGTAATTGGACCATTGAAGCGTCCAACATATCCTGGTCAGGAAACAGGGAAGGTTGTTGTTCAGATTACAGTAAATAAAAATGGGAGGGTCGTTTCAGCTGTTCCAGGAGTAAGAGGCTCAACAACAATGGATTCGAAGCTTTTGGCTGCGGCAAAAAAGGCTGCAATGACAGCCATATTTAATAAATTAAACAATCCTGATGCAGCAATAAGTCAAAAGGGAACCATCACTTATGTGTTCAAAATAACCGGGGGCTAAAGAGTCCCCGAGTCACCGAGTCACCATATCAACAATTTTATCGCCGCTCCGAAAACAATTACCAGAAGAATTATCCTTACAAACTTTGCCCCCCAGCTTACTGCAAATCTGCTTGCTATATACGCTCCCAGCATATTGCCAATCGCCAAAATCAAACCTGCAACCCAGTAAACCTGATCATTGAAGATGAATATTGCCAGGGCAAAGGGAGTGTAGAGCAAAACAATCAGGAGCTTAATCGCATTGGCTTTTACAAGATCAAACCCAGCCCCAAGAACCAATCCGGCTAATAGAAAAAATCCTACTCCAGCCTGGATAAACCCACCGTACACTCCTATACCAAAGAAGATCAGTAATTGCCACCATGTTGGTTTCGAACTGACTAAGCCGGCTTGGCCCTTTATCCAAACATCAGGCTTGAGAAGAATCATGAAAAACATGAACACCAATAAGCCCCCAATCACTCTTGTCATGATTGCTTCAGTCAGGTTAACAGCCAGAACAGCCCCTAGCAAAGATCCAATCACAGCAGGAATGGCCAGCCAAATACCTTCCTCAATTTTAAAAACCTTCTGCTGCTTAAAGCTGGATACTCCTACAATATTCTGAAAAAGAATGGCAATACGGTTTGTACCATTGGCAACATTGGCTGGCAGACCCATAAACATTAGCAAAGGCAATGATATCAGTGAGCCTGACCCAGCCAATGTATTTATAAATCCACATAAAATCCCTGCGCCTATCAGCGCAGGGATAAAATACCATTCCATGATTGGGTTTGTGTGTGCGTTATTGGATTAATAGTTTGCTTACTTTTTTGCCTGATCTTGTATTTAGGCTGATCAAATAAAGCCCTTTTGGCTGATCGCTCATATTAATTGATTTTGTAATTACAGCCTGACCAGATTCAAAATTCTCCTGTATTATTACCCGGCCTGTCAGATCTGTTATCACTAGTTCAGTTTTATCACTAGCTGAAAACTCAATTTGGAATACTCCGTTCGATGGATTCGGAAATACCCTGATCTCGTTTTGTAATTCGTCAAAAGTGACTGAAGATAATTGCTCTGGATTCCAGATAGTTGTGAACATGCATGTTCACA
>JAYEFL010000142.1:0-3183 GCA_034658635.1 Bacteroidota bacterium
CTTGGAGTTATGAAGTAATTGGAATCACTTCTATATTTAGAATGATTCTAAATTAGGGGGGGGTAAAAAGAAAGCAAAAATCGGGGTTACCTTTTAATTCAATATGGGATTAATAAATAGAATCATATGTGATAGTAAACCAAATGTATGAATGGATTTGTATCTGGTATTCTTAAAGAATTGGTTTATGATTACGGACAATCATTTTTGTTTTAATTAAACATTGGATCTATCACTCTATTACCGCAGTTAAAAGGTTGTAATGATATGGCAATGATAAGAAATACTATCCGAGGCATTAGCAATTAAATCAGTTTTAAAAGCATTGAATTATGAAAAAATTATTATTAGTACTACTTCTGTTTTGTTCCATCGGTGTTTTAGGGCAAAGTGTTAAATATGACGATATTGCGGTAGAATACTGCAAATTGTTAGGTTATGAAATGAAATTCGATAAAGAAACCAGACAAACTCTATGCGTCCTACCCAATGGCGAGCTTGTTTCCCCTTGGCAATTCTATAAAGGACGAGTTGGCCAGGATTATTCATATTGTGTAAAAAAAGGTTATAATATAAGAACCAAGCGAGTGGAGAGTAATGGAGCCTATTATGCCTTCCCAATTTGCGATATAAAAGGGAAAGAAAGCAAATCATTGTTGGAACTATTGTTTCAGGATAAGGAGTATGCAGAACTATTTAAGACTATTTCAGCTGAATCTTCTCTGTTTGACACCCTGATTAATGTGTCTATGCGGATTCCTTCCTGTCTTGGCCCTGATCAAGGATATGACCAAGATTTCGACTGGAGATCTCGTAACGGTGATAATTATGTTCTTCCACCTGAGGATCAAGGCGGTTATGGCATTTGTTATGCCATGGCTTCTGCCAGTGTTGCGGAGTCTGTTTTAGCTATTGAAGAGGACACTCCATATGGAGAAGGTATGCAAAATCTTAGTCAATCCTTTATTGCTTTCTTTGGTCAATTCAGAGGTATTGGTAATCCTTACCTTTGGTATGAAATTCGAGGCGATTCTGGATGTATTTACCCATATGAAGAAGCGGTAAAGAGATTGTGCTATAACGGAATAGTCGCTGAAGATGATTTTCCTTGGGATCCCAATTTCTCTAGCTCAAGTGATACGGTTTTTTCATCGATGGGTTGCGATAGACATAGGTTTACTACATGGTCAAGTGTGGGAAGCAGTAAAACACAAATAAAAGATGCCTTGGAAGATGGACCCGTTTGGGCAGCAATGACATACGATTCAATAACTCATTATGGTTATGATGGAGGGATCTTGAAAAATCCTGGTGATGGGCCCAATCACGCTGTTGCCATTGTTGGTTGGGGATATGATGAGTTTGATCAATGCGAGTTCTGGATAGTGAAAAACTCATATGGAGCTAATTGGGGAGGTGAACTTGGAGATGGATATATGCTTGTTGCGACAAGTAATGCTTTGGATATCCAGGATTTTGTTTATAGGGTTTCTTACGCGCCCGTTGAGATTGATGGAGTTGACCTAGCCTACGAGGATCAGGAGATTACTAATGTACCTGAGGGTGACAAATTCATCCACTATAGGCCAGATCCGTATACACTTTTCAATGGGTATACCTCGTCCAATCAGTGGACATCAGGATCAACAACTAATTTGTCTCCGAAAAATACGATAAACGGCGAAGCAACCGTAATTTTCAGAGTCAACTATAGCAATAATTCAGTTAGCTTTCCTCCCATGGATCTTGATACTCTTGTTTATTATGAAAAACTTGTTTGGGCAGGTAAGCCGTTGCCGCCGGCTGTTTGGGGACCAACAACAATTGATTGTTATTCCCCAGAGTGGTATCGTGCATGGTCAGAAAGTACAAATGGATTAGCAACAGCCGAAAGCTATTCATGGAGTGTATCCAATGGCCTTCAGATTTTGAATACATATAACACACCTCCGAGGATTAGAGTCCAGGCTACAAGCGCTGGAAATCATACAATAACTTGCTATGCAGCCAATGATATTGGTACAGATACTACTTATTATTCTGTAAATTGTCCGATATGTTACTGCTTAGCCTTTTCTGCTTTTCCAAACCCGGCTAGTGACCAATTAACAGTTAGTATTGATGATAGTGGTAATATTGTTGCTGATTATCAAATAGACTTAATTGATTCATCTAATAGAAAATGGAAATCAACATCGACTAAAAGTAAGTCAACAGTATTCTCAGTTGATGATGTACCACAAGGGACATACCTCCTAAAAGTAACTGCTAAACACAAAGGAGAAAAAATAGAAGAAAAGTCGAAGACAATATTGATTATTAAGTAAAAAACGAAATATGAAACAGCTGGTTGTCTCGGATTGTATTGTTTTTAAGTTATTTTTGCTGTTAGTTATTAGTATTTCTTCCACCAATTCAGTTGCACAATGGAACAATAGCACTGACTTCAATACAATTGTTTATGATGGAGGAGTTTATGGATCAAAAATTGTGAATGGTGTAAATTTTTATTACGTATCTTCTTATCAGATTATACCTGGTAGCAGAGTTCCCTATTTACATAAAATAAACTTCGATGGCTACATGGAGTGGCCTGAGACTGGCCTGTTAATCAATAACTCTGACCAGCCTTCTAATTATACCCGTTATGATATTAAAGTTGATGCAAGTAACAACGCAATTGTAGCATATCGGAACGAATCACCATCCCAACAAGAACAATATGTTACAACATATAAAATTTCACCTGAGGGTGAATTCCTCTGGGGTGAAAATGGTAAGAGATTTGACATTAGTGGGGCAATGGAAATATCGCCATTATTATGTATTAATCAGGATAGTTCCATAACTATGATGGCAAATCTTTTTTTTGACAATCCAAACCATCCTGGTTCCCAAATAGCTCTTATGAGATATTCAAGTGCTGGTGATGAATTATGGGGTACCGATGTTATTATTGGATTTGAAATATATAGTGCTATTCACATCGGGATAGTTCCGGACGGAGAAAATGGTTGCTATGTTATCTATATTAAACTATACAATGGAGAAAATGAAATTTTCGCCCGAAGAATAAATGATGAGGGTATTTCTATATGGCCCCAGGATATTCAGATTAGTGCCGGGAGCCTTGGTGCAATAACGAATGCTAGTATCAAAAGAGGTGACAATGGTGAAGTATTT
>JAYEFL010000143.1:0-3178 GCA_034658635.1 Bacteroidota bacterium
TACAAAGGTCTACAGCCACGTCCCCTGCCTTGAGTCCTGTCCTGTCGGCCAGAGCACCTCGAAGACGACCCTGGAGGTCGTGGGAGTGGAGGTCAATAATGCGGTCGTAAATTTTTGAAAACAGATTATAGTAAGACTGCCTGAGTGAGCTCATAGGTAGTGGTTAGTACAACATAAAGGTAAGATTACAAAAGACTCCCTTGATTAGTTGTCACATCGGCGGATCCCAAAGTGGACAGCCTGATGGGTGTTGTAAGCTAAAAGCCAGAAGATAAAAGAGAAGTAAAAAAACATCAAGCAACTATCAGCGATCAAAAACATGTTCGCAAATAATCCTCCCCTGATTATCCTCAACAGTACCACCAACTACTCGAGGGACTTTTCCCTCGCGAAGCCAAACCATTCGTCCATTTAAACGATAACCATTGGACAGAGAAATCATGGTCAGTTCATCCATACAGATAGCAATTTCATCCATTAGATGATTCTTTCCTTCCACACGAAAACGAATCGTCCCCTTCGGCGATGGTAAAATATGGATTTGAATATTTGGAACAAGTCCTTTTGCCGGTGCCAATATCCAGGCAAAAACCGTTGATCCGGGAATTGATGAGGAAAAAATCGCCACTGGATTTGGTTCTTTATGATTATAATCACGGCTCCACCAGCCCTGTACACTTGGTGTCGTTTGTCCTTTGACGACTTTTGATTGCCACTGCAAATTTGAAACAGGTTGAATCCTTATGTTTCCTTTATCCGGATCCACAGATGCGGCAGATCCATTTTCCATTTTCACGGAACATTCTGGACTAAAATGCCACAAGGCTTCGATTGAACGAGGATTTTCCGTAATAATTTGATCTGCAACAACCCAGTATTCGTTACGGATATAAAGCACAGCTCGCCGGTGAATTGCTGTTCCCTTCAGACCTTCAAAACCGGACGTAAATGAGGACAGGGCAAAATCGAAGTCTTCCTGTATTGCAATATCCTCAGACGATGGCTTTGACCATTCCTTCTCACGTTTATTTTGTCCCTTCCCTTCGATTAGTACAACGTTGTGGCTTTGTGATGAAACAAAATATGTCCGAAATGGACCTTTCTGGTAGACATAACGTCCAGCGTCCACCAATAAATCTCTTCCGTAGGCACTTATGGAAAGATGAAGTTTATCATTATGCTGGTGCGCTGCTCCCCAGGGTCCGATATCAAAATAGCCCCATTGCGCTTGAGTATCCCATCCATTCCGCATAAGCAATTGTCCTGCCCAGGGGAACCATTTTGATGGCAATCCATCCGGATGCTGCCCATATTTCCCTTCAGTCCCGATATAAAGCCAGTCTTCGCGCTGAAAATCTTTTGCATATGCGACAATATTATTTCGATTGTAATTATAATCCGAATCATTGTTTTGGATGCCAAATCCGGTGGGTTTCATGGAATAGGCAAGGTAAGTACCCATTTTTTCGATTTGTTTCATAAATACGGTTGATAACTCTTTTTCCCCATTTATTACAATATCAACAAATTGCAGCCAATATTTAAAGACATTCCTATGGTATGAACTGGCAAGCTCCTTCTGTACCCCATCAGGATAAACCTGATAGTGGACTTCTTCTGTCATTACCTCTATAGCATGTTCCAACCAATTATCTGCCTTCTTGAATTCTGGGAAGCAAACCGCTGCATGTGCCAGACCGTTCATTTCCTTGACTGCATGATTGTAATGGTTTTCATGATGAGCCAAAATATATTTCTCATGATCAACAATGGATGACAGCATAAGAATTTTTGCAGAGATTGAAAATTCCGGAGATTTATAAAAACCGTAAAATATCTGAGGCCAGGTTTCAAGCATGCGGGTCCCGACCTCCATCACTCGCCACTGTGGTGTCCCTAAGTCCTGCTCAGGCATCGGATTGGACAATACCCAGTCAATAATCAATGCATCAAAATAAGTTACATATTTAGAATTACCCGTTAATTGATATGCATTTAGAAGTTCAATAAATATATAATGTCGATTCAGGAACCAACCCCATTCCTTGTCACCTTTAGGCCCATTGTATGCCCAGTTTATGTTTCCGTTGGAAAATTTTTCTACTTTTCCCGATATGCCCTGAAAGGTAAACATATCTTGCAGAATTTGATCGGCAATTTCAACTATTTTGAATGAATCATTGGTTAATGAAGAAGAATGTGCTGCGTCTAGCTGAAGACCTGCCGGAATTGCCTTTTTCCTGTAATATTCACAAAGCGCTATACATGCTGCAGTATCATTGCCGGACTGAACAGACCTCCGCACCGTTTCCAGTCCCGGTGTATCCAAATCCAGCCCATTCCAGATACGATCCAAATAATAGGGATATTTTTCTATGAGTGTTTGAAAAGACAATTCCCCGTGAGATTCGATCTTGTTCGAACAACTATTATTTAATGCTATAAATGATATAAATACACAAAATAGTAATATTCTAAAAATAGAAATCCGCATTATCTTGTTCCTCCACGACAATAACAAAGTTACACCGATCTATCAGCGAAAGTTAAAATTAGAATTGCTGCCATTGATTAGTCTATGATTCTATTGTAGAAAGTCAGAATTTATCATAAAAGCGTAGCGGACGCAAATTTAGCCTATTATGAGGCGTTTGCGCTGTACCGGTTTTTCAAATAGTGTTTAGCAGTACCTTAGATACAATATGTAGTACATCTATTAATTATCTATACTATATATATAACGATTGACTCGCAACTTGACAAATTAGCTCTAAAGTGTGGGGTGAAATGTTTTTTGAACACCTCAAAACATACCATAAATTGATAGGTTAGAGACAGCGCAAATGCCTCATTATGCAATTGTAGAATTTTCTGTAACCCTGAACGGAGAACCCTGAACCCGTGAACGGTTACGATATTTTAATGTAGGAGGTGCCAAACTGAAACTGGCTATTGTTTCCCTGCCTTGTATGAGGCCCACCAGTCCTCCTCTTGGGCCAGCCATTCTGTTGTCATATCTAAAGAAAAATTCGCCGGATATAGACGTAAGTACCTTTGATTTGAATCTGCTCTACTACGACAGAGTCCTGGATGATTTAAGTAAGGGGAGATTTAAAATTCGTCTCTATGACTGGGATGAAAAGACCACAGCTCAAAAAATCGGCCAGGCGGTGGATTT
>JAYEFL010000144.1:0-13040 GCA_034658635.1 Bacteroidota bacterium
CCTTCCATTCGGCATCGGGTTGAGACTCATTTAAATACACGGTATCCCCCTGGTCATCAGGAGCAAACTCAAGAGTGGTATTCTGCGATGATTTATACCAGATTGACTTGGTTTTTCGTTTTGTAACTGACACTGAGATTGTAATTCCCAAGAATTGTATTAGTGTTGTTGGGAAGTTTCGTTACTGCACCTGTTCGAAGTACTGGTGCAATCTCGCTATAGCACCCTTCCAAAATGTAGGTGCAACCAAGTAAGAGCAAACCATCGAAATAGCACTGCAACTTCCACCAGGTCCCGGGGCAAGCCCGGGATGACAATGGAACTCCGGGGCATTGTGCTTGAGACGATCGATGCCCCATCGAGAGAGCAGTTCAACCTCGTCAGAGCACTCTATCGAGGAAGTAGTGTAACTTGCAACTGCACCTCATAGAGGTCAACACTGTAACCTCGTAAAAGCTCGATTCCGAAAAAACGCCAAAAGCCCGAAAAAGCATTGTCATCCTTGATTCAGGATCGGGTGGAGGTTGTTGCAACGCCTCAATACAACACCTTTATGAAGCACTGGCGCAATTTCGACAAAGCACTCCATCACGGCTAGCAGCGCAACACCCATTTTATTTACTTGGTCAGTTGGCAAACTGATCGTAAATCTTCATCATTTCATTACTCTTTCCATTGTGGTCAAATATCTTTTCCCAGGTGTTTAGTGGCTCCCATATGAAGCTTCCTATAACGCGATCTTTAAACTCACTGAAGGTCAGGTCATTAACTTCTTCTTTCATGTGAGAATACTCTACAATACAAATTGGGTGAGGATATCTTTTGATTAGCTTGCTAATGTTATGTTTTAAGTCAGAGAACTCCCCATGCCATCTCGGATAAAAGGACAATCCCAGAACATCAAACTCACATCCCCTGGCCATCATTTGATCCAGCCAAAATACAGTTTCATCATGTTGGCCTCCGAGAGCTAATTGTAACATAATTTGGATAGTAGAATCTACAGCTTTAACTCCAGAAATACCTGCTTTGATTAGTTCTGCCAATTGACCAGGATTCCACACATGTCCGTCTGGCCAAACCATTCCATGATTGATTTCATTTCCAATTTGAATCATATCAGGTGGTGTTCCTTGTTCATGCAGAGCAGCCACAACCCTTTGTGTATACTGTTGCAATGCTTCAGTTAATGCTTCAAACTCAAGTCCTTCCCATGCTTTTGGTTTGAATTGTTTGCCAGGATCTGCCCAGAAATCTGAATAGTGAAAATCAAGTAAAAACTTCATCCCCTGAGCCTTGAGCCTTTTAGCCATTAACAGGGTATTTCCCAAATCACACCAACCATCTTCAGGGGCATAGCCTTTTTCATTTTCGGGATTATTGAAGATGCGTAAGCGAATCCAATTGAATCCATGGGATTTCATAATTGCCAAAGGATCTCCCTCCTGGCCCTTATCAGAGAACGTCATTCCACGACTTTCAAGTTGTGGCAGAAATGAAATATCGGCCCCAACAATTTTAGTCTGGTTACCGATTTTCACAGAATCTGTGTTAAATTCTTGCAATTCATATAGAAAGACAGAGTCAGGCGATACCAGATGAATGGCAGTTTCTTCCGGCCACAATCCTTCAGCTTCAGCTTTGAATCTAATAATACCAGGTTCGTCACCCGCTTGCAAAATTACCTGACAGTATCCGTTAAAAAGATGTCTTTGCCACTTACCAACTTCACATTTATCTGGTTCATGGCTACTTGGATCACCATTCCCCACGCCCAGTATTCTGGCATTGCCCTCAACTGAAAATTTTATCAGCATATTAGCATCAGGAATAGTGTGTCCATTTGCATCCATTAACCTCACATTTATCACTGTAGCATCCATCCCATCAGCAATCATGGTGGTTTTGTGCACCATTGTAACAACATTGACAGGTGGGCCTGTAGTTACCATCTTGCTTCTTATCATACGCCCATTCCTCCATCCAAGCGCTTCAAGCTTGCCGGGCTGGTAGACCACATCCCAATTCAAATGGCTATTTTTCTGCATGGCTTTCTTACCCTGGCTCTGGTTATTCAGGAAAAGCTCTACTTCATCGGCATTACTGTTTACCCAAACCTTGATTATTTCTCCTTCTTTTCCAGGCCAGTTCCAATGTGGCGAAATGTGAAGCACATCCTCTTTGCTCCACCAGGATTTGTAGTAAAATGCCAGGTTCTTAGGAAATCCGCATACATCCAGAATTCCAAAATGAGAATGTATATTTGGCCATTGGAAGGGAGTAGGTTCTCCACGATAATCGAAGCCTGTCCAGATAAATCCCCCCATGTTCCAGTCATTTTCAGCTGTTTCGGGCCACCATGCCTCGGCCAGGGAAGCCCACCAGGGGGCATTCAGATCCTGGTCTGGGAGGTAGTTGTTGATAGAATCTATTTCGTAAATACCACGGGTTGTAACAGTACTGCCCATCTCTGTACCCATAATTGGTTGATCAGGATGATCGCGATGATAATCTGCCATCCCTGTATGCCTGTAATTGAATCCCCTAACCGGGATTACTTCATTTATGCCTGGAAAATAATTGGCAAGATCGGCAGCGTAGGTACAAGTGCGGGTGGGGTCTAATTCGCTAAGTTTTTGCATCATAGTAAGGGCCATGCGTTTTCCATGTGAAGTTGTCTGCACATTTTGTTCTTCGTTACCGATTGACCACATAAAAATGGATGGATGGTTGCGATCTCGCAGGATGAGTCGTTCGAATTGATCCATGTATTCAGGACTGGTATTCATAAGACGAGTTTCGTCCATCACCAGAATTCCCAGGCTATCGCAGGCATCAAGTAGTTCCGGAGTTGGTGGGTTGTGACTGGCCCTGTAAGCATTTACCCCGAAGTTTTTCAATTGTTGGATTCGATAATATTGCAGATAGTCAGGAAGAGCACTCCCCACTCCGGCATGATCCTGATGGTTATTGGTGCCCTGGATTTTGATGTGTTTGCCATTTAAAAACAGACCTTTCTCAGCATCAATTTCTATGGTTCGGATGCCGAAGCGTGTTGTGATTTGGTCTACCTCCTGGTTTTTTACCAGTATTATGTTAGTTATGCGATATAGGTAGGGGTCTTTTAGTGACCATAGGCGGGGATTAGTGATTTTTAAGGTTTGCGATTTTGTCCCGGATCGGGGTCCGGGATGACAATTGGGTCCGGGATGACAATTGGGCCCGGGATGACCGCTGGATCTTGAAATATTTTTGGATTTTGTGGTTTTTTCGGCTATTATGTTTCCGGATCGGTCTGTGATTATGGTTTTTAGTTTTGCTTTTTTGTCATTTAACCCATTGTTTTCCAGGGTAACTTCGACATGAACCTTGGTTTTGTTGTTTTTGACTTCTGTGTAAATGAACACTCCATTTTCTTTGATGTGGAGGTTGTTGGTTCTGTTTAACCAGACATGTCGGTAGATTCCGGCTCCTTCGTAGAACCATCCTTCGAACTGGGTTGCATCAACTCTGACCACCAGAGAATTTTCTTTATCAAAATTGATATAATCGGTGATGGGATAAGTAACTCCTATGTACCCACTTTCATTATTTCCCAGGTAAAAACCGTTTAGCCAGAATTTGGCATCTCTGAATACTCCGTCAAAAGTAATTGAATACTGGTTTCCGGAATCGGCTGCTGGGATAGAAAATGTCTTCCTGTACCATCCAATGGAATTCTCAGGAAAATAGCCGCCAATAGCTTTATATCCATGAGCCATCAGGTTAAAATCATCCTTTTCAACAAATGGTAATTCTACCGCCCAATCATGCGGCAAATCCAGTTGACGCCAATCGCTGTCATCAAAATGGGGATTTATAGCCGAGGTATTGGCGCGACCTGTTTTAGCAAAGATCAGGTCAGTTCCAAAATTGAAATCTTTGGCAGGATCAGCAGCGTTGCCCAGATGAAATTTCCAGTCTTTATCCATATTTTGGCGAAGTCGGGGTGATAGAGAATCTGGGTTTTGTTGGTTACAGGACCAAACCAAGAGAAGAAAAATAGAAGGAAGAAATCTAATAATTGATTTCATGGAAGAATATTTTAGATTTTTATTTAATCATACCCATAATTCAAAGTCCAATACAAGTTCTTGATCATTCAGTTCCAGTTGTTTCTACAAAACCCGGAGACACAACATATACATTTCCAAATTCAATCTGGGCAATAATACTTTCATCTTCCCAATCAATATCAAGTTTGCGAATCTTTATTTCTTCTTCTATTACTCCTTCTTCGCAATAGACTTCGCCAACTTTTTTCATGCTTTTACTATTTAGTGTTAATCATACATCTTAACCCTGTTTGATATCAAGAGATGGGAAGGAATAACGAATTTCTCTCCTTTTTCATTCTCAATAGTGACAGAAATATTATTTACTGCAATTATTTTTCCTTTAGCACCATCAAACTCAATAGTTTTGCCAATTGAGAAAGTTTTTCTACTAAAGAAGCTAGCCAGAATATTGGATAGTAATTCTTTTGAAGCGAAGCCATACGAAATAGCGGCGGTTAATAAAATCGCACCTGAGATAATGAGAAGATTTGATGATATGATATAGGTGTTTATACCTAGTTGCTCAAGAGCGGTAAGTGTTACCACTATAATAATGAGGTAAAAAACTACAGAACTAATGAGTTTGCCGGAAGAAATGCCCAACGATCCAGTGGCGCCCTTGATCAAGTTGCGAATGAATGTGGCTATATATGAGCCTGTTACAAATATGATTATTGAAATCAGAAGGTTAGGCAAGTATCCGATTAGTTTTGATATTTCTTTAGAGACAGCACTCCATCCCATGGTATCTGATGCGGTAACGATGACGAATAATATTAGTATCCAATAAATAAATTTACTCACAAGTTTACTAGGGGTGACGGTAACACTTGATTTTGCTAAAAACTCTGAGAACTTGATTTTATCTGAGAATTGATCAAACCTCGAAAGTTTAAGCAGTCGATGAATTCCGGCCGAAAAAAGCTTAGCAATAAGCCAGCCAAGTATTAAAATTATTATTGCTCCAACAAGATTAGGAAGAATGTCGACAAATTTCTGGCCAAATGATTGAAATGAGCTAAACATAAGATCTGTCCAGGAGGTAATATCTTTCATTGTTTTACTTTTATTTTAGGTTTTTACATCTTCACTTTCCAACTCTTCAATTAAATCAGACATCAGGATCATCCCCTTGACTAAATAACTCTATCAATTGAGATTCGCTTTCAAAAAACTTAACTGTGAATAAGTCCATAACATCACCTACCAGTGAAAAATAATCAATTGTTTGAAACACTTCATCGGCTAAATCATCTGGTGTTTCGATTTTGCCCCCGATTTGGTTAAAACTATCTTCCAGATTTTTCCTAAGATCTTTATCTTCTAGAGATGCTTGTTTATCCTCGTTCATGAGTGGATATTATATAATTTATACAGATGTTCTCTGGATCGTTGTAATCTCATTTTCGTCGCACTCTCACCAATGTTTATGATTTTAGCAATTCTTTTAATTGACAATCCATCCCAATATCTCATCATGATAAGAATTCTTTCCTCTTCATTTATTTCTTCCAGTAGGTTTTCCAATCTGGATAGTTTCACTTCCAACAGCACCTTTTGATTAGCATTATTGTTGATATATTGACTGTCAATTTTTTCAACATCAAAATTATCAAATTGTATCCGATTTTGGGTTTTTAAAAATGTCAGGCACTGGTTATAAGTGATCGAATAGATCCATGTACTAAGTTGTGCTTCAAGCCTGAATTTGGGCAAATGAATAAAAATCTTGACAAAAATATCATGGGTTATATCTCGTGCATCTTCAGTGTGTCTGACCAGCGTGTAGCATTTGGCATATACCTTATTGACATAGCGATAATATAACACTTCCTGCAATAGACGTAACTGACTTCGACCTTTTTTCGTCGTGATTGCTTCTACAAGCTCTCTGTCATTGAAGTTAGAATAGTCTGTTATTATCTTTATCTTATTGGTCATGAAATTGGAGTGCCATTGCCTTGCCAATTTGGTTATTAATCCAGTCAGAACCAATTATTTTCAACAATTATCTTAATATAATCCACAAACAATTCAAAATCAAGACCTGTATAGACACCGGTCATCCATGAGTTATTATATGACTGGCTCTTCCTAAATAACTAACTATTGTGTTATAAGTTATTTTTTTCTGAGCTTACTTCTGTTAAATCAGGTTTTACTTTCTGATCTGCCGTATCTACTTTCTCTATCGGAAGGGCTTCAGGTTTTTGGAAAGTTCCCTTGACTTTTAGCTTCTCAATTTCAACATCTTTTTGTAGTTCTGTAACCTTGGCTGCTTTTTCCAGGAAGCGAATATGATGATTCAGATCACGCTTGTAACCAAGAAACCATAGAGCCATTATCGTGATCAGACCCAAAATAAAAAATACCAGAAATGGCAACATGGCAACTTTGGCAAAGCCGAGTTCAATATTGAGTACAGTGGTAAAAATCTCCCAGTTAAAAACAGCCGCATAAATGTAAATGGCGAGGTATAATAAGAATACTGTACCAGGAATTATTTGTTTGCTATTCTTCATAATTTGTTAATCGTTAATTCTATGATAAGCTTTTATTAATTTCATTTTGTCTTGTAGTTATTGCTTTAATTTCCACTACCAGAGCATCGACTTTTTTTGTTGTTAAGAGCCGTTTACTAATGACTCCATTCTTAGCATATTCCTTATATGTGATTTCCCCAAACTGTTTCAACAAATCTTCTTTTCGCTGTTCCAGCTTACTCTGTTCTTTCTGGAGTTTTTGCTGTATTGAATAATCCTGAACTTTTCCAGTTATAGTTTCAACTGCTCCTGTTCCAGCATCATAGGCTTCAGACGATTTTTCTTTTACTTTGCCCAAAACAGCGGCAGACTCTTTTTGAATCACTTTAGAACCATCAACAATGTTTTCTTTTACATTGTCAAAGATCTTTCCGAGTAATTCCCTGTTTGTTTCTTTGTCCTTAGTAGTAGCCTGTTTGGGTTTTCTGACTTGTTTAGTCTTCCTGGTCTTTTTAGTTTGAGTAGTTTTCCCTGTTTTTTCCTTTTTTATATTGGTCATAATAAATTTGTTTATATTAAATTTTTTTTAATTATTCATTTGATCAGGATTTATTTTTCTTCTCTGATTTTCTTGATCTGCCCAAGAAGTACAGGGATGACAGAATTACAAGCACAAGTCCAACTAGTATAAAAATTGCTCTCTTCGCTTTTTTATTTCTCTCTTCTTTTTCCAAGGCAATAGCTTCTTTTTGAGCTGACAGTTCTTGTTTCTTCTCTGCCAACAATTCTCTCTCATTGTCCAATGCTTGTTGTTTCGATCTGAATTTTTCCTCTAGTTGTTCAATTTCAGAACTTCCTGAATCATCTGTTTCTGCTGATTTGCTTATTCCTTTTTCCAAATTCTGCTCCTCCAGGTCAAGCATTGATAGTTCCTTTTCAATGATGGCCTTTTGGTCTTTCAGAGCTGCTATCTGTTCACCTTCTGCCTTTTTAACCTTCTTGTCGATTCCTGACAGTTTCTTCTCTAGTGTTTCTTTTTCGACTTGAATAGCCTCCCTTTCGGCAAGAGTTTGGGCGTGCATCGTATCCAATCTAACCAGTTTTCTTTCTAATCGGTTCTTTTCTTCAATAGCAAAATCATCCAGTATTTCCTGAGTGGTGTAATTGTTTCTGATTTTCTTGCTCAGCCTATTTCTCTGCTTATCAATCCCAGCAATTACTTCCTGATTATCAGCAATTTTCTGATCAGACCAATTTATCTTTCGCTTCTCTATATCGATGTTGTCTTCCACTGTGGCGATAGTAACAGCAACAGCATCCATTTCACTTTGTGAAGCTCCTTTATCGTAAAGCATTTGCTTATGATCTTCATATAATTTCCTTTCATCGTTTAGTACAGAAATCTTTTTTTCTCCCAGATCCCTTTTCTTTTCTTGCAGAGATATCTTGCTTTGAGCATTGCGTTTCTGCTCCTCCAATAATTCTAAACGGGTGTCTATTTCCTTGATTCCGGTTGTGAGTTTCGCATTCATCTCTTCATCAAGCTGAGAAACAACTTTGCCTTTTGTCTGCAAGCTGTCTCTACTGTGAGAGATCATTGCAGCTTCTCTTTTCGCACCATCAAGAGAGGCATTAGTCTGGTCAAGTAAATTGCTAAGAGAATCTCTCTTGTCCGTGAGTTTCTTAAATTGGTTCTGTTGTATTTCCAGCTTTAACTGTAGCTTTTCAGCTTCCAATTTGGCAACATCATCCTCCAGTTTCTTTTCCTGTTCTGAAATTTCCATTTGGGTTGTGCTAAGGGCATCTTTGGTAGTACTTAATGAATCTTCCAATACGGCCATTTCCTGAAGAGTACTTTCGATCACATCTTTTGTTTCTTCAAGATTATGTTTATCCTTTTGCTCAATTTTATCTTGTTTGTCGAGAAGCTTTTTTGCTTCCCTGCCGCCATCTCCATTTGAGCAACTAACAACAAGTGCTAATGCGATAGCCATCGCGAGTGTTTGTTTTAGTATCATTTTTACTGCGTTTTGTTTGAATTATTAATATGAGTATTCGATAAATAACCTATAATTATTTATTGCTTTCTACTATTTAGATCAGAAATTGGAAATCGGTCACAGGAATTCAATTCAAACACTATGGATTATACAGCAATATTAGTTCGTATACGAAAGATTATTAGAGCGAAAAAAATAGAATCGAAGAGAATTCAAAAATTGCATAATATCAGTATCCCACTCTATCTGATCAATGAATCCACTCTAGAACGGAGATCGTCGCTTATCACCCATCTGTCATTGAATTTATCCAGCATTCCTGCATTTATATAGAGCAATTCAGGAACAATATTATTGGTTTCAAACTCACTGGAAGGTTTCCCGTTCAGGATTTCATTGCACATCTGTCCTGCCATTTGTCCCACCTGATAATAATTGGCTCCTATCCCGAATGTGGCCTGGCGAAATGCATTATCCGGATTGTTGGTGAATAGCGGGATTCCGGCTTCTAGGCCAACATGGACATACATATCGAGGGCAGATTCAACGGTATTATCACCTCCTAGCCAAAGAGCTTCTACACCACGGGCTGATAAAGACATGGCGGCCTCGACAACCTGAGATGCGGTTTCTATTCCGGCCTCAACCAGTTCTATTCCAAGTTCATCACAAATAATTCTTGCTTTTCTGACACAGGCTTCTGAGCAGGTTTCACTTGTACACCATACAACTCCTATTTTTTTTATCCTGGGGTTCATTTCACGAATTACTCTAAAGGCTTTTTCAACCGGCTGAAAAGTACCGATACCTGCCATATGTGGAGGGTGCTCATTTTTTCCAGGTCCATCGACTCCAACTCCTGAAACAAAAGGATCAGTAACTGCACAAAAAACATGAGTAACTGTTCCTGCTTTATTGGCATTGGCCATCACCTGGAGGCCTGGTGTGCTGATAGAAATAACCAGATCATAGCGCTTGTTTACAATTTCCATTGCGGTGGTGTTGGCTGTTGGCATATCTCCTTGTGGGCAATATCTGGTGATTTCAACTAAACCATTTTTATATGGTTCGCTAGTTGTCAATTCTGAAAGCAGCCCCTTTTCAGTTTCACCAAGAATGAGGTTTGAATTGAATTTAAAGATGGCCACCTGTCGTATTTCACTGGCTTCACGTTTTCCTTTACGATTGTTAAGGTCTGAAACCAGTAGAATTGCAGCAGTAGCTGCCAGGAAAAGAAATGATCGGATTAGTTGTTTCATTTATTACTCTCTTTTACACGTATTCGTTGGTAACTAATTCCATGATACTCATATCGATCTGGTCTTTTCTGCGGAGTTCATCAAAGAGCGACAGCAGGTCGTTCACCTTTAATCGGCGCTTGTCATCCTCATTGAAATCATAAGCAATATGTCCGCGGTGCATCATGATCACCCGATTTCCCAGATTAACCGCCTGTTGCATGGAGTGGGTCACCATCAGGGTGGTTAACTTGTCTTTTTTCACGATTTTGTCAGTGAGTGCGATAACCAGGGCTGCGGTTTTTGGATCAAGTGCTGCAGTATGCTCGTCAAGAAGGAGTAGCTCAGGTTGCAACCAGGTAGCCATCAATAAGGTGAGTACCTGTCTTTGTCCGCCTGATAATTTACCAATAGGGTTCTCTAATCGGTCTTCAAGTCCCATATTCAGAGGTTTAACCCTCGTTTTAAATTCTCTGATCAGGTTTTGGGGAAGACCCCATGAGAGTCCCCGGTTCAATCCCCGGCGTGATGCAAGGGCCAGATTTTCTCTTATTGACATGTTGGGGGCTGTTCCGCTGAAAGGATTTTGAAAAACCCGGCCAATCAGGCTAGCTCTTTTATTTTCAGACCATTGGGTGATATCTTCACCATTCAAAGAGATTTGACCAGTGTCAACTGCAAAGGCTCCTGCTACTGCATTGAGCATTGTTGATTTTCCTGATCCATTTGTTCCGAGAACGCAAACAAAACTTCCTTCTTCTAACTCAAAGGAAATACCCTGAAGGGCTTTAACCTCATTAACGGTTTCAGGGTTAAATGTTTTAGAAATATTTTTTACTTCGAGCATGTGAATTCCTCCTTAAATTTTAATCTTTTTAATCTTTTTCATAAATCCAGGTAAGATCAGGGCGAGGAATACGAAAACTGCCGTGATGAGTTTGAGATCATTGGGATTCATTCCCCAGCGAAGTGCGATGGCTACGAGTAAGCGGAAAAGAACTGAGCCAACCACAGCTCCTGTAATTAGCAGGGCAAGACTTTTTTCAGCTATCAGGGCTTCGCCAATGATGACACTGGCAAGTCCCCATACAAGCATTCCGATCCCCATCTGTACGTCTGCAAATCCCTGGAATTGCGCCAAAAGAGCACCCGACAGGGCGATAAGACCGTTCGACAGGGCGATTCCGGCTATGATCATGAGCTTAGTATTGACACCAAGTGCTCTGATCATTTGTTGGTTGTCACCTGTGGCGCGCATGGCTGTACCCAGACGTGTTCGGAAAAACCACCAGATAACCGTGCTAATAACGGATATCATAATGAAACAGAATAGCAGGGTCCAAAGGTTTTTTGTTGGGACCTCCCATCCCAGTATCATGCTCTTGGCATCTTCACCTGAGATACTCTGAGAGAATTGATCAAACCAGGTGAAAAAAGTGGTCTCAGACAGCAGGGGAAGATTGCTTCGCCCCATGACATGCAGGTTCACAGAATAGAGGGCAGTCATAACCAGGATTCCTGCCAGCAGGGGATTTATTTTGAACCTGGTGTGCAAAAATCCTGTGATCATTCCGGCCAGAGAACCGCCAATGAATGCAAGAAGAGTGGCAAGAAGAGGGTTCATTCCGGCAATAATCCCAGCTGCCGCAATGGCAGCGCCAAAAGTGAAGGATCCTTCAGCGGTTATATCGGGGAAATCAAATATTCTGAAGCTAATAAAAATGCCTAGTGCAAGCATTGCCAGAATCAATCCTATGGTTATAGAGCCTATTAGAAGTGTCATATGATTTGAATTTGTCTGTTGTTTATTCTATTCTGCCAATCCAGCAGGTACCATTCTTAAAATGACTGTCGCCTAAGCCATTGATCTCTCTTGTGTCATTTAGAAGATGCAGGATATCCTGTACTTCTGAAGAGCCGAAAAGAGAAAGAAGAATGTTTTCATAGCTTATTTCATCTTTGCGCAGGGGCTGATATGGGAATATGGCTGTATGTATATGTCCGTGTAATTTGGCCCCCTGAGCTATTGGCCGGAGAGCATTTTGCAATTCCTTGCCTGGCTGTGAATCGAAATAGCCGAACGAAACAGTTAACATTCTGTTATGTATTGGTTCAGTAGTGTAGTAGATACTATCACGAATAGCAGGGAACTCCAGCATGAGATTGTTGCCCACTGGAGATTTTCTCAGGCTCATACCTATCAGACCCTGACTTTCAGCTATCATCAGCATGGCGAATTTGTTGTGGTCTGTGATCTTAGCAAGCTGTGAAACTATATGATTTAGTTGGATGCTCTGCTCAGAACCCATTGATTCAAAGGTGATTGCTTCGGTAAAAGCTCCTTCAACCTGAATAGAGAAAAGACTTTCGATGGCTGGAACAAATCTTCCACTCAAAACAGCATAGTCAGGTATGCTTGCATTGTCTGTTGGTAAATATGCTATCGCCTCACCCAGTCCAATATACTCACCATAACGATTCTTGCAGTCTTCAAAATCCTGACCGATGGCACCCAGGCCCAGGGCAAATTTATTACCATTGAACTGAATACGCTGATTATCTGCGGCCTGATAGCTGGCCGTTTTGACTTTATCGGGATCACCCGTAACCCATACTGTCATGGGATCTGAATTTTGCAGTTCGGAATTGGTAAACCGATATCCATATCCGGCAATTCCAGGTTCTGGCTTTGCGACTTCTTCTTTAATAACAGCAGTTTCGTGGATGAGAAGAGTAGCCAATCCTACCATTTCCAGAACGTCACGAACAGAGTCAGATACCGAACTCAGATAGAATGTGCCACCTATCTTATCGAGGTTTTTATACTGCATGACCAAGATTCGTATTCCTGCAGAGCTCAGATAATCAATATTATCCAGTATCAACTTCACCTCATAGATGCCCTCCCTTACCAGAGTATTCACATAATCATCCAAATGACCTGCCCAGCTTGCATCCAGTCGTCCATACAACTCAAGTACGGCAGCCTTACCACTGATAGTTTTTTTGATTTCCAGTTTATTTTCCATGGTTTAATTGGTCAGATTGTATTTAGTTGACAGAATTTCGGGGAGTTTAACATTATAGAAAGCTGCTGCTTCCTTGTTAATACGGTATATGGTTTTTGTTACATATTCAAAGGGGATACTGCCGGGACTCTTACCCTGAAGCACATCTTTGGCCATTCGTCCTGCATCATATCCTGCCTGATGATAATCGCGT
>JAYEFL010000145.1:0-13029 GCA_034658635.1 Bacteroidota bacterium
TTCGCGAATTCGCGAATCGGCCCCTACGTATTTTATGGTCCAATATATTGTTTACCGGTACATGAATTGTCTCCGTCCACCATTTACATCATTCGCATCAATCGCCCACATTCCTCGACCATGAGTTGCTACCACAATAATGTTATCCCTGGGATGTATAATCAGGTCATGAACGTAGGTTGATGGTAAATCACCCAATACCTGCCAGGTCACTCCTCCGTCTTTAGTAACGAAAACACCATTGTCTGTTCCCACATAGAGGATGTTTGATCTAATGGGATCTTCACGCATAACATTTACAGTTCCTGCAGGAATATTACCAGCTATATTTTGCCATGTTTTTCCGTAATCTTCAGATTTCCACACATATGCGGTAAAATCATCATCTCTTTTCCCATTTTGTGAAGCATAAACAGTTCCTAATTTATATGCAGAAGCGACTACCCGACTGATCCATTTGTTGGGCACAAGCCCTTTGGTGATTTCTGTCCAGTCTATTCCCCCGTTTTTGGTAACATGTAATCGTCCGTCATCGGTTCCGGCATATAACAATCCATATTTGATGGGAGATTCAGATAAGCAGAAAAGAGTTTGATACTGGATGTCGCCAATCTTTTTTGGATCGTTGTATGTAAGATCCGGTGAAATTCTTTGCCATGTATTTCCCTGATCATTAGAACGGAATACATACTGCATGCCATGATAAATGATATCCGGATTATGGGATGAAAGGATAAACGGAGCTACCCATTGTCCTCTTAGTTTTGCTTCATCCTCATACATGACGGGTAATATGCTCTTTCTTTCACCGCTTGCAAGATTTGTACGGCTTAGAGAGCCATAAAAGCCGGCTGAATAAACCACATTGGGATCCCTTGGGTCAATGGCGTGACTTGAGCCTTCGCCTCCCGGAGCTCTTTCAAAATCCTGGGTTGGAATTCTGTCACGACCTCTTGTTAGATCGACTGTTCCACGCTGACTTCCATGATCCTGAATTGAGCCATACACGTGAAAGGGAGTATCCATGTCATACCAAAGATTGAAAAATTGAACTGCCGGGAGATTGTTAGTATTCTGTCTCCATGTTTCTCCTTTATCGTAAGAGATTACTATGCCTCCGTCATTTACGTTTACAAGATGATTTGAATTATTCGGGTTGATCCATAATCCATGATGATCACCATGCATGCCTCTAAGTGGGCTAAAAGTTTTTCCTCCATCTGTTGAAACATGAAGGCCGAGACCCATTGTGTAAATTGTATTCTCATCATTTGGGTCGACACGCATTTGAGCAAACACCCAACCATAAGTTGATGAGTGGCGTTCCATGTAGGTTTTCATCTTTGGTGTTAATCCACTTACCTGCTTCCAGCTTTTACCCTTATCATTTGAACGATAAACTGTGGCACCCTTGATAATCCCTCCTTTTGGGCGACCATAAGAGTCTGTTTCCCCACTATTGTCATAGGTTCTTGCTATTTCGTAGTTATCGACAAAGGCATAAAGCACTTTTGGATTAGATCTGGCAATATCGATACCAATCCTGCCACGAAATTGTGCTTCAGGCAATCCATTATTGATAGATTCCCAGGTTTTTCCTCCGTTAGTAGTTTTCCATATTCCTGAGTTCTTGTGATCAGGATAAGTTCTGGGATCATTCCATTTTTCACGAACTCTTTGCCATGTTGAGGCATACAAAGTATTGGTGTCTTTCGGATCCATTACCAGATCATTGGCAGCGGTCTCTTCATCGATATACAATACCTTCTTCCAGGATTTTCCACCATCAGTTGTTTTATAAATACCACGATCGGGATTGGTGGTCCATTCATTTCCTCCTGCAGCCACATACACGATATCGGTATTCTTTGGATGGATTACGATTCGTGCGATGGTATTGGTGTTTTCAAGACCCATATTTGTCCAGGTTTCACCACCATTAGTGGATTTATAAATCCCACATCCTGCATGTGAGGAGCGGAAGATATTGGCTTCACCAGTTCCTACCCAAATGGTTTCAGGATTCTTAGGATCAATCTCAATATCGCCGATTGAAGTTGTAAGCTCATTTTCGAAAATAGGTAACCAAGTAACTCCTTCATTCACAGTCTTCCATACTCCACCAGAAGCTGTGGCTGTGTAAATAGTGTGATTTTTCCCATGTGGTTCAAGCACAGCAACATCTGTACATCTGCCGCTTGTTTTAGTTGGACCAATAAACTGCCAATGAAGGTCTTTGAATTCTGATTTGGCCTTCATGGCCTTGTGTTTTTCCCAACTTACCAGTCGGTCTTTTCCTCCGGTCATGGGGTTGGGCTTCTGAGCCAAACCAGTTAAAGACCATCCAAGGCAAGCCAGGATGATTAATGTGGATTTGATGATTTGCTTCTTCATTATATGGTTTGAAATGGGTTAATGTCTTCTGAAATTACCGCTATTCCGGCTATTCACTTTGTCAAGGTCTAAGGCAAACATACCCCGACCGTGTGTAGCAATTACCATGACATTATCACGTGGATGAATTGCGATGTCATGTACGTAGGTGGAAGGCAGGTCTCCCAATATTTCCCAGGTTTTCCCCTGATCTTTTGAGATGTATACTCCAATATCCGTGCCTGCATACAGAATATTAGGATTCCGGATATCTTCACGGATAACATTTACAGGTCCGAGAGGAATATTCCCTGAAATATCTTCCCATGTCTCGCCGTAATCTTCGGATTTCCACATATAAACCTGGAAATCGTCATCTCGTTTGCCGTTCTGTGTCATATATACCCGGCTTAATTGATATTGAGATGCTACAACTCTGCTTATCCATTTGTTTTTAGGGAGTCCGCTAAGAATTTCTTTCCAATCCTGTCCCCCATTTTTTGTAATATGTAATCGTCCGTCGTCAGTACCGGCATATAGCAGACCAAATTTTATTGGGGATTCTGAAAGGGCGAAAACTGTTTGGTACGAAATATCACCAATTTTGTTAATGTCGTTATATGTCAGATCGGGAGAAATTCTTTCCCAGGTATCACCTCTGTCGTGAGAACGGAATACGTACTGCATAGCATGGTACAGTATGTTGGAATTATGTGGTGATAAAATGAACGGGGCTACCCATTGGCCGCGCAGGGGTCTTTCGCCTTCATCAATAACTGGCAGGATATTTTTAGTTTTTCTTCGTAATTTTCCTACATCCGACCGGGTAATATGCCCATAAAAACCTGCAGAATATACGGTGTTTGGATCGCTTGGATCAATAACGTGAGTAGAACCTTCTCCACCCGGTGCGCTTTTCCAGGCTACAGGAGAAATATTGTTTTTCCCACGGCTCAGATTGACTTCTCCTGAGTAGGAGAAATGGTCCTGAATTGATCCGTAAGCTTTGAAGGGATCTTCCATATCAAGGCCAACATTGTAAAATTGGATTACAGGGATATCAACAAAGTGTTTCCAGTTTTTGCCTCCATCGTAAGATACATATACTCCTCCGTCATTTGCGCTTAGAAGATAGTCGGTGTTGTCAGGATCAATCCATAAGCCATGATGATCCATATGGATTCTTGCTTCTCTTTTGAAGGTTTTTCCACCATCGGTAGATGTATTCAAAAATAATCCCTGAGTATATATTTTGTTCTCATCCTGAGGGTCAACACAGATTTGGCTGAACACCCATCCATAAGTTCCAGAGTGCCTTTCCATGTATCGTTTCATATCCTTAGTCTGGCCGCTGACCAGTGTCCAGGATTCTCCTCTGTTTCCAGATTTATAGACGGCTGCACCTTTTATTACATCAGCTTTTGGCCTTCCATAAGCATCTCGTTCACCTGATTTGGCTTTATATGCTATTTCATAGTTATCCAGAAGAATATAAAGAACATCAGGATTTGAATCGGCGATATCAATTCCAATACGACCTCTTTTATCAGCCTCAGGGAGGCCTGTATTAATGGGTTTCCAATTTTCTCCTCCATCTGTTGTTTTCCAAATTCCACTTCCCGTGTAGCCTGCATAAGTTCTGGGGTCACTCCATTTTTCACGAACTCGCTGCCAGGTACAAGCATATAGTGTATTTGGATCAGATGGATCCATTACCAGATCGTTGGCACCTGTCATTTCATCTATATAAAGAATCTTCTTCCAGGATTTCCCTCCATCGTTAGTTTTGTAAACTCCACGTTCATGATTATTGGTCCATTCATTACCAGAAGCAGCAACATACACGATGTTTGTATTATCCGGATTAATTACAACCCGTCCGATAGTATTAGTGTTCTCCAGGCCCATATTTTTCCATGTCTCGCCACCATCTGTAGTTTTATAAATACCACATCCGGCCATAGATGAACGGAAAATATTGGCTTCACCAGTACCAACCCAAACAATATCCGGGTTTTTAGGGTCAATAGCCAGATCTCCAATATCAGTTGTTACTTGATCATCGAAGGTGCTGATCCAGGTAACTCCTTCATTTTCAGTCTTCCATACACCACCAGAGGCTGTTGCTACCCAAATGGTATAGTTTTTTCCTTTTGGTTTAACAGCTTCAACATCTGTAGCCCTTCCACTGATGTTTGTTGGGCCGATAAATTGCCAATGAAGATCTTTGTGAGCTGATTTCTCAAACAATTGCTGCTGCTTTTCCATGGCTTTCAGGCGCACTTTCCCGTCTGTTATTGGTGCTTTTTGGGCTACGGAGGCCAGAGAGAAAATGGCCAGGCATGATAGGATAAGTAGTTTTTTCATTTGCTTAGATTTTCAATTATCATAAGTTCAGATTAGCATATCCAAATTTAGTGAGTAATTCGACAGAAGGAAATGGCAAACAGGGATTTAATAAAAATTAACACTTCTTTAAGCCCTCCATATTATTAGGGAGAGCCTGCCCCGGACTTGATCCGGGGGTTTGGGTGGGTTAACCTGTCACTTGCTCATTTCTTAAGCTTCAACTTCAGTACCCCCACATTTACCAACTCTTCATGTGTGATGAAGAATTTGTTTCCTTTCAGGTATTTATACTGACCCGGGTCTTTATCAGTCTCAATAATCAGCTCTCCTTTGGGATAGTATTTCTTATTTAGTTTGATGGTAATCTTCTTGAATTTTGGAGTACTGATGGTGTAAATTGGCTTGCCGGGAGTGACAGGATAAATGCCCATCATAGCGCACATGAGCCATGTTGAAAGGGTGCCGGCATCATCGTTGCCGGGTAATCCGTCTGGCTCTGTTGAGAACCAGTTTCTGAGACAGTAATCCACATATTTTTGGGTGCGCCGTTCTTCTCCTTTAATGAAGTTGAAGTACCATGGATATCCCATGTCGGGCTCATTAGTCATGTCAAAAAGAGAGTCTCTGAAGCAAGTCTCAAGACTATTAACAAAGGCTTTCTTGCTACCAATAAGGTTAATCAAGCCAGGGATGTCGTGGGGAAGGGCAAAGCTGTAATTCCAGGAGGTTCCTTCGTGGAAACCATGACTGGGAGCAAAGTTTTTACCCATTTTGGGATCGAAGGGTTCAAAAAATTCCCCATCAGGTTTTATGGGACGAAGTAAGCCATAAGTTGGGTCGAAATATTTTTTGTACCCAAGTGATCTTTTGTGAAGATCTTCTGCTACCAGGTCTCTGCCGATGGCTTTGGCAAACTCTGAAAAAGCATAATCAGCTGCATAGTATTCAATAGCCTGAGAAACAGAATTGTCATGATCACGTAAGATCGGGATGTAATGGTGCTCCAGGTAGAAATCATTATCACGACGTACCAGGTTATCTTTCCCCGGAGCGAAGGCATGATGATACATAGCCTCCCAGGCCAGGTCAACATTGAAATCAGTAAGGCCGCGCAAGTAAGTATCGCTGATTACAATCAGGGCCGGATCTCCTTCCATCACATTGAAATTCTGTCCGGCAAACTCCCACTTAGGTAAGGCTCCACTTTCTTTATACATATCCAGCATTGTTCTCACCATTCCAAGTTGTTGCTCAGGGAAGAGAAGGGATTTCATCGGGTGGAGGTTGCGGTAGGTATCCCAGAGGGAGAACATAGTAAACCTGACCCTTGAGCCTTGACCCCTGACCCTTGACCCCTGAGCCTTGACCCTTGAGCCTTGAGCCTTGACCCTTGAGCCTTGACCCCTGAGCCTTGACCCTTGAGCCTTGAGCCTTGACCCTTGAGCCTTGACCCTTGAGCCCTGACCCCTGAGCCTTGACCCTTGAGCCTTGAGCCTTGACCCTTGAGCCTTGAGCCTTGAAACTTTCCCTGTGCCCATTGCCGGGTACTGGCCATTAACATCGTTGAAGATATTTGGGTGGAGCAGGGTGTGGTAGAATGCTGTGTAGAACATCTCTTTATCATCTTCGGTGCCTCCTTCTACCTTGATTATGTTCAGATATTCACTCCATTCCTGGCGTGCGGCTTCCCGAACTTTGGCAAATTGAAATCCTTCTTGTTCTTTGTCGAGGTTTTCTCTTGCATTTTCGATACTTACGTAAGAAATTCCTACCTGAACATTAATGGATTCATTCGGTCTGGTGTTGTAACTGAATACTACTCCAATGTCATCACCAGCCAGTTCTTTCCAGTACTTCTCATAGATTTTATAAGTTCCGTCTGTTGAGCACCAATTGGTTTTATCACCGATAAGTTTCTTGTGAAATTTCCAGTATCTAATTTTCTCAGGTTTCTTTGAAACTCTGACAACAAAGTAGATGGGAAAAACATTCTGGGGATTGTAGCAGAATGTTCCAAGCATTTTAAAGCCCTCGATTTCTGTTTCGGATACCCTCTTAACAAATGCTCCGTTTTCATTGGTCAAACCAAGACCCAGATTTACAAGGATATGAGATTCACCGGCCGGAAACTGATAATGTGAGATTCCGGATCTTGTAGTAGCTGTCATTTCAGCAATTACTCCATGTTTTTTCAAAAAAGTACGATAATAACCCGGACTGGCAGTTTCCTCAAAGTATTCAGATCCGTACTGATTGTGATCCACCTCCAGTTCTCCTGTGGTAGGCATCAGCAGGATGCTTCCCAGGTCGGGACACCCGACTGAACTGAAATTTACGTGCGAAAACCCTGTAATCACCTTGTTGTCATGCCAATACGGAGTAGAGCTCCATCCCTCATCCATATTGTAATCGTTACCTTCAGCTTTGGTAACATTAAAAGGCACTACAGATAGCATTCCCATCGGACAAACAGCCCCGGGGTTAGTTGCTCCATAATTTATTGTGCCAATAAAAGGGTTCACATAGTCAACCGGCTGCTTAGTGTATTGACATTTTATTTCCTGAAAACTGAAAACTGAAAACTGAAAACTGAGAAATAGCAATAGAAATCGCATAGCTTGACTAATTGGTTACTGGGTTACTTGGTTACTGGGTGTATTAGGGTCTATATGTCTTCGCTGCTTAATTCGAACTTTTGATTCATGAAGAAATTTCCATCAATGCTGTCTATTGCAAACCTCATTTCATGTTCTATGCCATCAGGCATAATTTCAAAAATAACCAGCATAAAGTTCCACTCGCCATGAGGCATTTTTAAAGTGTCTTCAATGCTTAAGTTGTTGAAAGGAACCCAGATAGTGTCACTAATTGAAGATCCAGATATGGGGAAGATACCGGTTGAATCCATGACAAGATAATCTTCATCATCAATACCTTTCCTGAAGATTTTGGCCAGAACATCTACAGCCTCAGGCTTGTCAATGTCCATATCCAGACGGAGAATTCTTGATTGGCTGTATCCATCCTCATCATTATCTATTATATACTTCCATTCAGTATTATCGGCATTAAGGGTATACGTATATCCGTCATCCAGATTTGTTTCAAAAGGAATATGCTGGAGATCGTTTGATAATTCGGAATCAAAAATAAGGACCGGCGAAAAACCGCGTTTCTCCACAACAATCACCTTGAAATTGTAAACCCCGTGTCCCAGAGTATCAGGATAAATTCCGGTTGGGATAGTCAATGAATCTGCATTCTCACCCGTTATTTGATAATACTCGCTTTTGAAATATGAGGTGTATTCGTCATCGCTTACTGCATTTTTATACAAGACCTCAACTCTGATTTCTTTAGTGACATTATTAGTGATATTTATATCAAGATTCAGGTCTGCCGATCTTGGAAAACCATCATAGTCATAGTCGTAATGATTAGTCCACCAGGCGGTTAAGTCGTAATTCTGATCACCCACCAATCTTTCAAATGGAGCACTTTCAATTTCTACAGATGCTTCTGAGCGATCGCTATCCTTTTCATAGACTTCTATCAGGAAGCTATACAGCCCTTCACTGAGCTCAGGATTCAATCCTAACTCCAGGAAAACGGGCATGTCTTCACCACCTATAACCCCGGGCTTATCAGTTGAGCTATAAAAGATATATTCTTTGGTTTCGCTAAGCTTGTAGTAAACTTTGATAACGATATCTCTTTGAACATCTTCCAAGAGTGAAACAAAGAATTTGATGGTTCTGCTGGTTACATATCCATCCTGGTCGAAGTCTAATCCGTCATCGACCCATTGAATATCCATTATTTCATAGGTGTAATCGAGCTCTTCTTTTTTGCAGGAATGGCTGATTAAGAATAAGCCTATGAATGCGATGGTAAAAACTATCTTGATTTTCATGCTATTTCACAATTTCATTAGATCCAAATCTGTTTTCTAAAGGGACTTCATCAATAGGGACTTCCTGGAAGTTATAAAGAGGAGAGGCCTCTGAACTATTAAGTTTGAACGAAAAATTAAAACTATATCCAATTTCCCAGAACGAGAAGCTGATTTTTCCTTTGAATTTTCCGCTACTATTCAGACAGGCATTCAAATTAGCTGAAATACTTCCCTTTAGAGAACCATTCTGCTCGTATAGTTCCCGAATTTCAGGATGATCTTCAAGGATTTCAGGATGCGCTTCAAAGAACGGTGTGCCAAAACTAATATCCAGATAGGCCTTTCCGTTAACACAAAAATCCCAATCTCCATTCGAATAACCCTTCAGGTAGAATCCAACATCATAACCTACACTAATTTCCAATATTGATAAGTCAAATGATATGCTCTGGCCGGTCGATGCAGAGATCTTAAATGCTCCATCCCCATGAATATATCCGCCAAACTTTATGTAGCCAAAGAATCCGACTCTCATTCTGCAATGGAAGTCAAGCTTATCTTTTGCTAATTCGAACCTGACTTCACCCAGGTTGAATGTCATGATGTTAGATATCTTAAGACTGGAGGTTGTATGAATCCCAAGGAACCAATTATCAGGGTGGGTGCCAAGTGTTCCCCAGGTTTTCAGTTCATTAACGACTCCAGGTGGCTGAATAAAATCCCAGGCTGTTCCTTCTGTGTCTATCCCCAGAAGTTCCTCAATAGGTTGCATAACCCGCATTTCGTTACTAAACCATCCGGCCCACCGAAATTCAAAGTCATCGTAACCATAAACTTCTAAGGAAACTGCTGCCTCACCCAGGGTAAATTCAGCAAGGTCATGAAGAGCCAATACGAACCCTCCTTGTAATCCCATCATAAATGGAACCTCGTTACCGTTGAAGAAATTTACTCCATCTGTCATGTTGCCAAATCCGATAACAGCAGTGGCGTCAGCAATCACAATGGGTACTCCGAATGTTGTTTCCAGGTTTACACTTCCTTGTAACAGGAGGTTTCCGTAGTCAAAGCTTTCAACCTTGCCAAATGAGAGTGCTTCCTGGGGACTAAAGGGAATATTTCCCTGAACTGAGGTTGCAAAACCTCCATCTTCAAGGCTGCTCAGGCCAGGAATAGACATTGCACTGGCATGAACATAGAAGTATGGGTCATCAGGATCAAGGGCCATCCTGTCTATCATGAAAGGTGACTTACCCAAAGCAAAATCAACCAGATCTTCGTAATAGAAGTAGAAGTATGTTCGGTTAGGGTTAACCGGAAAATCATCAGGCAGGTCACTTCCTTGTCCGAAGTAAATATTGGTTCCGTCTGGTTGATCAATTGTCATTTCCTGCATAATCCCAACTTGTGGAAGGGTGAACTCAGAATAGCCACCAAAACCAATAAACTCCTCATATCCGCTGCCACCTGATTTCATCATTTTGAATGACCCCCGGCTAATAGGTACATTACCAATACCATCTATATTCGCGGTTTCCTGACCTGGTCCCATATTTTTCAGGAGAATAAAATCTCCCTGACTTAGTCTTACAGGAGCAAGTGTGTCTCTGTCAGCAAAGAGGGTGCCGCGAATCCTGATGTTGCCCTTGTCAGTAATCGTTACGTTCTCAGCGTTTGTCAGGATTTTGAAACTATCTGCACCATTGCCAAACTGAAAGCCAACATATCCTTCCTCCAACCTTTGAATTTCAAAAGGATCTGGTGGCTCTTTGAATTCATCCTTAAGACATCCACCTATTAGCAGGGTTAATATGCTGAGTAGTAATAGTTTTTGTATTGTTCGCCAGATTGCCATTTTCATTAGATTAGTTAATTCTATACCCGACTATTATCTGTAATTGATTTGTTCCTGCGTGCAATTTGTACTGTGTTGAGGGTGTGTAATCCTTAAGACCTTCCTGAGTGTCAGGTTCATTGAAATCAGCACCAAAAACAACAAGAGGGGTTCCATATAGCTGGTATTGAAGGCCGATGAGGAATTTGTGAAATTCAAATAAAGTCCCGGCTCCTCCGTAATAGCTGTATCCCCTGTTTGTCTCTGTTGGATAATAATCCTCGTGTTCAGGGTATTTCACATTACTTATCTGTGCAGCCCAAGAGGTCACTCCAGCAGTTAAAAAGAACTCAAGCTTATCATTAAAGAGCTTCAGAGGAGTATATTTGCCGAACAGATAGATATTGTTTGATTGTAAGTGATAAGCCAGTGAGGCTGATTGCGCTTTCATAGCATTGTAGCCTACCCCAAAACTAACAGGCCAATTTTGTCTTGAGAATTCAATACTGCCACCCCAGGGATAATCAAGTTTTGAGAAAACCTTTTCCATAGGAAGATAATATGGAGTAAAAGAGCCCAGTGCGGTGATTCTCAGTCTGTTCTTATCGATTGCCTCAATCTGGTAAACAACATAATTTGAAGCAGACAAACGACGCTCATGCTTAAATGCGTATCTGTAACTGAGATTATAAATTGGGATTAATGGATAGGGTAGTATTTCCTGGTCATCTCTTAATACCAGAACAGCTTCTTCATATTCTTCAATGGTAGTAACTTGTTCAACAAACAGGCTGGAATCCACCTTTTGCTCTGTTTGAATTCCTGCCTCTGTTTCTGATACAGATATAGTGTCTGTTACCGGTAAACTGTCAGGTAATACTACATCGGGAACAAGCTCTTCAATTTCTGCCTCAATATCGTTGATTTGCTTATCGACCGGAGCCTTTCTTGAACAGTTCAGAAGCAACAACACCACCAGAACCACAAGCGGGTATGGAATTAATCGGGATGATTTCATATGGTTTGTTTTTGTGAGATTATTGGTTGTGTTTTAGTTTAAGCAATATAGGGAATTTTTTCGAAATGCGTGTTGCTGGCGTATAGGTGTATTAGGTATATTGGTTTGCTATCTTTGCAATAATTAGTTCTTAATAAAAGGCAAACTAGTGACTAATAACTAAAACGAAAAACGAATGACGAATGACGAATAACTATTGAAAAATGACGAAAACCTCCCTATTCGGTAAAACACTCGATGAGCTCAAAGAAGTTGCTGCTTCTCTTGGCTTACAAAAGTTTGTTGCTTCTCAAATAGCAGATTGGCTGTATAAGAAGGATATTTCTTCGATTGATGAGATGTTGAACTTATCGAAGAAATCCCGGGAGTTACTTAATGAGAAGTATGAGCTGGGTCTGCGAAAGCCGGCAAAAGTTCAGGAATCAATGGATGGAACCAAGAAGTATCTATTTGTTACTGATGAGATGAAATATATAGAAGCTGCCTACATTCCTGATAAGGACAGGGCAACATTGTGTGTTTCTTCACAGGTTGGTTGCAAGATGGGATGTGTATTCTGCATGACAGGCAAGCAGGGATTTCAGGGGCAATTGACTGCCGGACAGATTGTGAATCAAATACATAGTCTTCCAGAGAGAGAGAAGCTTACAAACGTGGTCTATATGGGAATGGGAGAACCTTTTGATAATCTGGATGAAGTATTAAAGAGTATTGAAATCCTGACATCCGAATGGGGATATGCCTGGAGTCCGCGCAGAATTACTGTATCCACCATTGGTATTGTACCGGCAATGAAAACATTTCTGGATAATTCTGAAGCTCATTTGGCAGTTAGCTTACACTCTCCATTTGAATCCGAACGTAAAAGCCTGATGCCGATTGGGAAAGTTTATTCGTTGTCTGATATTTTGAAAATCATACGTGATTTCGACTGGGGACGACAGCGAAGAATATCCTTTGAGTATATTATGTTTAAGGGAGTTAATGACACCTCGTCACATGTAAGAGAACTGGTTAAACTTCTGGGTGGTATGCGTACACGGCTCAATCTCATCCGTTTTCATCCTATTCCTGATACTCCACTTGAAGGCACAGCAGAGAAAAGACTCATGGCTTTCAAGGATGAACTTAATGAAAAGGGAGTTTTTACTACTATTCGGGCTTCGCGCGGACAGGATATTTTGGCTGCATGCGGGCTTTTGAGTACGTTGGGGGAGAAGGATCAAGTGATCAAGTGATCAAGTGATCAGGTGATTAAGTGATCAGGTGATCAAGTGAACAGGTGACTGAGTGATTTGGGAATGCATTATTTTTGTTTGTTATGGCTGATATGAATACTATTGTTGCTATTGCTACTGCTTCTGGTATGGGGGCTATTGCGCTTATCCGGGTTTCGGGATCTGAAGCTATTGGTCTTGTTGATAAGGTATTTTTCAAGGCTCAAGGCTCAGGGCTCAAGGCTCAAGGCTCAGGGCTCAAGGCTCAAGGCTCAGGGCTCAAGGCTCAAGGCTCAGGGCTCAAGGCTCAAGGCTCAGGGCTCAAGGCTCAAGGCTCAGGGCT
>JAYEFL010000146.1:0-2553 GCA_034658635.1 Bacteroidota bacterium
CTCATGCTTGCTTATGTAATCGGCAATAGGGGGAGAGACATAATAATAAAACCTTACGAGATGTATCCCGAGTGGATTTGTAAGAAGATAATGATCTCTGAAATTGGTTAAGACCTTAACATGTGGCTCAAGATAGCTTCCAAAAGCCGCTGTTGCAATAAAGCAGCCACCCCCTTCTTGATAAACAGGGGATGCTGCGGGAAGCCACTCGTCAGAAGGGTCATTTGACAAATTTACCGGATTACCTCCATCTGAATCAAGGATATAAACTTCATGATTTCCATCTCGATCAGAAATACAGACAATTTTTCTCCCGTCCCATGTCCATGATGAAAAACGATCAGATGCTGCGTTTTCGGTCAATTGCTGTAGGTTTGTTCCATCAGCATTGATTACATAGATTTCATAATCTCCATCCAAAGTTGAGTCAAAGGCTATTCTCTTGCCATCAGGTGACCAGGCATACCAACCAACTGTTTCTGCACCATCAGACGTCAGTTTACTAAGGTTATTCCCATTTATATCCATTACCCAGAGGTCATAGTCTCCATCACGGTCAGAGACAAACCCTATCAATGATCCATCCGGGGAGAAAAATGGGATATTGTCATCAGCAGAATTCTTGGTTAAATTAATTTGATTTGAGCCATCGCGATTCATTATATACACTTCATTGTTACCGTCCCTTTCTGAGATAAACACGACCTTTGTGCCATCGGGGGACCATGTTGGGGCGAAATCATCTGCTGAATTATTGGTTAATCGTGTCTGAGCGCTTCCATCTGAGTTCATCACATAAATTTCATAATTTCCATCTCTTTCTGAAACAAAGGCTATTGTTTCCCCATCTGGTGACCATGCTGGGGTAAAATCTTTTGCTGAATTATTGGTTAATCGCGTTGGATTCATTCCATTAATATTCATTCTGTATATTTCATTATTCCCATCTCTGTCCGAAACAAATGCAATGTGCTGCCAGTCTTTAGATATGTCAGGTAGCCTGTCATCAGCGGCATTATTGGTAAGATTAGTCGGATTAGAACCATTAAAGTTGATGGAATATATTTCCCAGTTACCATCTCGTTCAGAGAGGAAGACAACCTTAGGAGCACGCAGCCATCCATGGATAGGATATGAATCGTTAAATCCTCCTACTTTATATTTACCATCCGAAACAGACAATGTAAGGCATTTATTTGTGTCATTACTATTATTGTACCAGTTCTGTTGGATAGTGCAAACTTCTCCATCAGAAACACCTCGTACTATTGCAACATGCCCATAATCCTTCACATCTGATACGAGTATATCTCCCACCTGTGGAGCTATATCTCCACCATTAGGGTAACTATTAAGTCCCATAGCAGCCGCATTGGCATACCATGTGTTTGCATTACCTCGATGCCTGGAAGCCAGGTCTAAACCGTATACCGACAAATAATATCGCCTGACATATTCAACACATTGCCATTTTATCCCCACATAGACATCGTTTATATAATTTCGCCTTTCGCAAAAGTTATTGCATTCAACACAGCTATGATCACAGTTTGAATAGGCAGAAACTCCGTTAAATGCTCCCAGATCAGTTCCAAAAGGTACCGGCAGAATGCCACCACTAACTGTTATTGTAATAATATCGGTTTCTGTAGCGCCATCATGGTCTGTGGCAGCAAGGGTAATTGTGTGTGCCCCTACTGACAGGTCGGTTTTTGTGAAGGAGCCCCCTGTGCCTATCTGGCCATCTATGCTCGAAGTCCAGACAAGTGAGTCACCAGTTAATGCCCCATCCTCTGTGTCATCGCCTGAGCCTCTGAAGGCAACCTCTTCGCCTTCAGTGTAAGTAGCGCCGTTTGGAGGGCTTGTTATGGTGGCTGTAGGAGGGGTATTAAAAGAAGTTTCAGCTTGAGCTAGTAGTAATCTATAACCAATTACTTCAGGATTATAATAGTCAACAATTTCCCTACTAAGAACTTCAAATCTTGCTCCTATACCAACTTTAAGACCTCCATAAAGTTCCCACCATGGTACCCTGAATAAATCAGCGTCAAGTTTTAGGTATGCGTCTATTTCACTGTATGGGCCAACAGCACCATAAATAAGGAGATATAGTCGTGGTCCAGTGTATCCTTTAAACTCACAGCTTGCAGAAAGTGATGGTGGGTCAAATCGAAATTCATTTGAAAAATCCGCTATCGGACTCCAATCGCCATCATTGTACGTCAAGCCTGCACTCAGTGTAGTCTCTTGGGTTACATTGGTTCTTATACCAGCTGACACTTCTCCATCAAGGCCGACATTAACTGTAAGCACAGGTGTGATAACAACCGGAAACCACCCTACCCATACTGTAAAAGGCGTAAAGCTAAAACTTCCAATTTCCACATTTCCCCTGACGTCAATTATATCTGCTTCTACTCTTAATTCAAGTTTTGTTGTCTGTGTTGTTTTATTTACAAAGGTAAGCTTTTCTAAATGAAATTTTTCTATTGATATACTAAAATCAAAAGCTGGGTTAAGCGATATAGCACCATCTGCTTCAATTTGGTCGCC
>JAYEFL010000146.1:2563-3137 GCA_034658635.1 Bacteroidota bacterium
CCTTCTGTTCTTAGGTCTCCATCAGCGTCATAGAGGATTACATCGTTTAATGCCAAATAAAATCCCTCTATCTCTTGATTTCTTAATCTTCTTTTGAAACTTACCCCTTTTTTTACTGACTTGCGGGAGCTAATCTCATTCGGTGTCAGGGTTTTACTGAGTTCAATAGTACCTTTCTTTATTGCCTCCTCAAGTGTGGCTTGGATAGTTTTTACCACGATTTCATCACCAGATTTTGAAACTGCAGTTACTTTACGGAGAAAACCATTTGGTACCATGATAGTTGTATCGCTAACAATTATATCGCCTGGTGATAGCGATTCAAGATTTTGTGTAGTCTCTGAAAAAGTGAAAATAGATCCATCCTCAGAGATTGATGATAGGTACTGTGTCGTAGATTCATCTAACACCTTAGTAGTTGGAGGAATTAGGGCGCTTTCAGATGTGTGTTCCGCCTCCATAGAGCATCCCATAGCTAAGGCGAATACTACAAGGATGGTAAGTGATATGATTCTATGAAATGTTGAAGAAAGTCTCATATTGGCACCTTTCATTTTCTAAAGCTTATTTACTG
>JAYEFL010000147.1:0-724 GCA_034658635.1 Bacteroidota bacterium
TGCAATATGTCCTTTCTTTTGCCCTGATTTTGGGTGGTCTATCTACTCTTAGATTTGAAATGGCTTTGCCCCTGGCCCGAAAAAGGATGGATGCCATCCACATTTTAATTCTAGCTCTCTCATTGTCAGCAATAGTTGTCTTGATCACCACCGTGCTGTTTTTGATAGACCCACCTCTGTTAGCTCGTCTGTATCAATCACTTGAATTCAGAGCACTCATATTTTTCATTCCGGTGATTCTATTTCTAGAAGCCAATAACAATGTGTTTAGTTTCTGGTATACCAGGACAAAAAATTTCAAAGTATCTTCAATAGGCAAATCATTTCTGGGGATGGGAACAGCCCTGGCTCAGTTAACCATTGCATTCAGTGGCTTTGTCAGTGGCTTTGGATTACTCCTGGGATATATAATTGGTCAGTTGGCTAGTGTGAGTTGGTATATCTTTATGTTTTTCAAAACAAATGATGCGATCCAACCTCATGCTGTTTCCGTGAAAGGACTCATTGATCAAGCCAAAGAGCATAAAAACTTTCCTCTTTTTTCCAGTTGGAATGTTTTGCTCAATACCCTGGCTCGAAATCTCCCCCCCCTGCTCCTGGTAAGCTATTTTTCAGTCGTTGAAGCAGGTTTTTTTGCCATTGGGATCCGACTTCTAAATATCCCATTGAATACACTGGGGATGTCAGTGGGACAGGTCTATTTTCAACAGATTGCCCGCTACAA
>JAYEFL010000147.1:734-3125 GCA_034658635.1 Bacteroidota bacterium
CTACAAAGAACAGGCAATTCCTATCATGCCGCTCCTCATGTCCACAGTTGGAAAATTATCAGCAATTATTATTGTACCGCTTTTGGTAACTTTCTTCTGGGGGGAGGAAATTTTTGAACTGATTTTTGGAGAATCCTGGCTGATGGCTGGCAGAATTGCTTCAATTATGGTTCCTTTTTACTTCATGCGTTTCATTGCCAGCCCAATTAGTACTATTTTTTCAGTGATGAGAAAACAATATCTCGGTCTGATTTGGCAAATTATCTACGCTCTGGGAACATTTTCCAGTTTCTACTTTACCAGGTTACAGGCTGATTTTGCTTTTTCTATTCAGATCTATAGTCTGGTAGGTGCTCTATTGTTTACTGTATTACTGACGATGGCAGTATTTACAACTTGGCGGAATGATGCCAGCATAACTATTGATCATGCTTAATAGCATACAGATTACTTTTTACACTCAGGAGACTATGGTATGACAGAAAGATTGTCAGACAATTTTTTCGAAACACTGGGGAAACCTAAATTGGGCAGCCCTTTTAACTTATTGGATGCGTACCGGTTTGACCTATGCTACCGGAAGGTTGGATCAGGAAGTTTGCTGGATGTGGGTGCGTATCTCGGAGATTTTCTTAACCTGGCAAAACAGGATAATCGCCAATTTTACGGAACGGAAATCAACCAGACTCGGGTTGATCTCGTAAACTCAAGACTGGAAACTGAAAATATTCGTTTGGATTTCAGGAATGGTGAGTTGAAGCAATTTGAGACGGATTTTGTTGATAACGTAGTCTGTATGGAGACACTGGAGCATATCATTGATGATCGTTATGCTCTGTCAGAGTTGTGCAGAGTTGCTAAAAGCAGAGTGGTTGTTACCGTCCCTTTTCGTGAGAATATCCAGCAGGTTCTATGCATGCATTGTGATACATATACTCCACATTCAGGGCACCAACATTCCTATGATTTTGGTTCATTCTCAAATATGACCCCGGACGGGTGGCGGCTTGTGGTGGAGTACCCATTTGCAAAACGGCTGACTCGTATAGTCAGCAGATTATTCCAAGGTAGTAAAGCGATTATTCCCATTTTAAGATGGCTGGATAAAATATTGCCAGGTTCAGGCCGTTGGATTCTGGTGATATTTGAGCCAGCAAAATGATTTATTTATTAAAGAGAAGTATCTGAATAAACCATGAGTTTATGAGAGTGTGAATGATTCTTGTCACCCCTTGGGAATTCGCTAAATTGACAGGGCCTAATAGGAAAACCGTGTGCTCTTGAGAAAGACGTTAACTTTTTATTTTTAATTTTGTAAGGAGAGAAAAATGAGTGATTCACTAAAAAATAGTAAGATAGGTGAAAATGTTAAGATTCATTCGCATGCCTATATCGAAGATAATGTTGAGATTGGTGACAATACGAAGATTGGACCATTTTGTATCGTGCGTTCTGGTGCAAAAATAGGAAAAAACTGTAGCTTTACAGCCTATTGTGAAATACGAAACGATGTAATAGTTGGAGATGGAACTGCCATGGGTAGTCGTTGTACAATCTCTGCCGGCGGTATAATTGGAAAAAATGTTACTGTGAAATATGGCTTTGTATTGACAGATACACCTAATCTCAAGGAAGGTGACAAAAAAGTTTTAGGCTCGATCGGTGATGGTGCATTCATTGGAGCAAATGTTCTGCTCATGCCAGGATTCAAAATAGGTAGCAATTCAATAATTGGTGCCAACTCCCAGGTACGCCACGAAGTGGGAGATAATGAAGTATGGTACGGAAATCCTGCCCGGTTTTTTAAAAAGAACAACTAATATCGGTTAAGTAAAGAAGCCTTATTTATACAATAGTTAACCATAATAAAATCAGGGTTAATTGAATGAATGGGAGAAAGGTACAATGACAATAATAGACGGACGGGTCAGATTACGGACGAAGACCTTGATAGACTTTTGGAAAACTGAAAAGAATTCTGGTCTGAAAAATTATATCGAGATGTACCACATGCAGGATCGTTTAAGTATAATGGATGTGGCAGATCTAATTGCCCTTGCCAGTGAGTCCGGTATTGAAAAACTCCTGGTTTATGGCAGCACTCCTACCGAGAATACCCACATCTTAGAACTCTCAAAAAAGAATCCTGCTCTGATTCCTGTCGGTGGGATAAGTCTGGATGCCGGTATTCGAGTAGCCCTGGAAGAGATTATCAGCTTAAAGGATCAAAATATTGCGGCCATCGATATTAGCTTTTTGTGCGATAGGAATGTGAATGACCGGGAGTTGTATGCTCTTTACGCCTACTGTGAGATAAATGCTTTACCTGTGATTATCCACTCCGGTATTCATTATTCCCGTGATGTCAATATGTGGAAGGCTCAACCTCAG
>JAYEFL010000148.1:0-32568 GCA_034658635.1 Bacteroidota bacterium
AATAATTACCAAGTCCCCGAGTCCCGAGCCCCAAATCCCCTACTCCCCGAATAACCGAATAACCGAATAACCGAATAACCGAACAACCGAACAACCGAACAACCGAACAACCGAACAACCGAATAACCGAATAACCGAATAACCGAATAACCGAACAACCGAATAACCGAACAACCGAATAACCGAATAACCGATCCCCCCCCATTTTCGTACCTTCGTCCCAAATTTCAAGCAAATGAAAATCTCTTCCTTCAGGTTCCTGAATCTTATACTCGGCTGGATAGCCTTTCTGATAGCCTTTATCACCTTTTACCTTACCATGGAGCCCACCGTTTCATGGTGGGATGCTGGTGAATTTATTGCTTCTGCTACTAAACTGGAAGTGGGACATCCCCCCGGAGCTCCCCTGTTTATGCTTATTGCCCGCATTTTTGCCTCGCTGGCCGGAGATCCAACCCAAATCGCTAAAATGGTTAACCTGGTTTCAGTGCTCGCCAGCGCTTTTACAGTCATGTTTCTTTACTGGACTATCGTACATCTGGCCAGAAAAATGGCTGGCTGGAATAAAGATTATTCATTGACTGAGAAGATTTTTATTTTGGGATCGGGGATGATTGGTGCCCTGGTGTTTACTTTTTCTGATTCGTTTTGGTTCTCAGCCGTGGAGGGGGAAGTGTATGCCCTGTCGTCTTTGTTTACCGCCGTTGTTTTCTGGGCCATTCTGAGATGGGAAGCCGAAGCAGCACAATCTTCTGCAACACGATGGATATTGCTGATTGCATACCTGACAGGTTTATCTATTGGTGTTCACCTGCTTAACCTCCTGGCTATTCCTGCTATCGTTTTTATTTATTACTTCAAACAGTACAAGACCACTCCAAAGGGAATCTTTTATACTTTTTCTCTTTCTGTTTTTCTGGTTCTGCTAATAATGTATGGGATAATACCAGGATTGGTTCTACTGGCTTCATGGTTTGAACTATTCTTTATTAATCTGATTGGCTTGCCTTTTAATACCGGAGTGATATTTTTCATCATTGTACTTATTGGATTTACTGCCTGGGGGATCTATGAAACCCAGAAAAGAGGTAAGGTGTTGTGGAATACCGTATTACTGGCTTTTACAATGATCGTAATCGGGTATTCGTCTTATTCCATCCTTGTGATCCGGTCTAATGCTAATACTCCAATGGAGCAGAATAATCCTGACGAAGTTTTTAGATTGATTAAGTACCTGAACCGTGATCAGTATGGCGACCGGCCTTTGCTATTCGGACAGTATTACACAGCACCAGTATTACACGGTGAACCCGGAAAACCAACTTATACCAGGGTAGATGGCAAGTACGAGATTACCGATCACAGACAGAAACCTGTTTTTGATAAACGATTTTTGACCATTTTCCCACGAATGTGGCATAATAGTCCGCCACATGCTCAGTCATATAAGGAGTGGGCGCAAGTTAAAGGAAGACCTCTGCAGGTTGAAGGACAGGATGGTGAACTCACCCGGGTGATCAAGCCAACTTTTACTGAGAATCTTCGCTTTTTCTTTTCTTATCAGCTCGGACACATGTATTTCCGATACTTTATGTGGAATTTTGTTGGTCGCCAGGATGATATACAGTCGCATGGTGGCATCCTGCATGGTAATTGGCTTAGTGGGATAAATTTTATTGACGAAGCACGACTTGGTCCTCAGGATAAAATTCCTGATTCTGCCCTGAACCATAAATCACGAAATGTCTATTATTTTCTTCCGCTGCTATTGGGCATATTCGGGGCTGTTCATCAATACCGTAAAGGGAAGCGTGATTTCTGGGTGATTATGCTCTTGTTCGTATATACCGGAATTGCTATTGTGGTGTATCTGAACCAGTGGCCAAATCAGCCACGCGAACGTGATTACGCATTCGCCGGATCGTATTACGCATTTGCAATATGGATCGGATTGGGGATAATGGGATTGATGCGCAAGATTGTAGGGGCGGACCAGCGTGTCCGCCCATCCCAGCGTGTCCGCCCGTATGTTGCCATCGCAATAATTTTGATTGGATTATCCATTCCGGCATTAATGGCATCGCAAAATTGGGATGATCATGATCGTTCCAATCGATATATGGCTCGGGATTTTGCGTATAATTATTTGAATTCATGTGCCCCGAATGCTATTCTGTTTACCAATGGTGATAATGATACTTTTCCGCTCTGGTATGCTCAGGAGGTGGAAGGGGTGCGTACTGATGTGCGGGTGATTTGTCTGCCCTACCTGGCTGCAGACTGGTATATTGAGCAGATGTACAGGAAGGTATATGACTCAGAACCGGTGCCTTTTTCTCTGGCAAAAGATCAATATCGTATGGGAACACGTGACTACGTGCCTTTCTTTAAGCGCATTGAAGAGAGGATAGACCTCCTGGAGATTATTGAATTTGTTGCCTCTGATGATGAAAGAACAAAAGTTCCTCTCAGGGATGGTACTTCGATTGACTATTTGCCAACGAATAAGGTGAGACTAGTGGTGGATTCTGCCCAGGTTATGAGAACGGGTACGGTTCAGCCTGAGGATGCAGATAAAATTGTTCCGCTTATAGAATGGGATCTGAAAACGGGAGGAATTGGCAAGAACGATCTTATGATTCTTGATCTGATTGCCCATAATAATTGGGAGCGACCAATTTATTTCACCTCCATCATGCATCAAAATATAAATGGCTTGCAGAATTATTTCCAATTGGATGGCCTGGCATATCGATTTGTACCGATTAAAACCGAATCAGCAGGAGGAAGGGCATCCCATATCAACACGGATTTGCTTTATGATCGCTTTATGAATGTATTTAGCTGGGGACAGATGGATGATCCCGATACCTGGGTAGATTATTATACCCAGCGTACGGTTATGATTCTCAGGATACGGTACAATCATACATTATTGGCTGAAGCACTTCTGTCTGAAGGAAAAATTGAAAAGGCACTTGAGGTTCTTGACCGGATTGTTCAGATTATGCCTAAGGAGCAGTTTCCTTACGAAATTTTTGCTGCAGGTATCGCAGAAACATATTATAAGTGTGGGGCAGTAGATAAAGCTAATGAGTTGCTCAAGAGCTATCTGCATGATGTTTACCAGGATTTGGCTTATTTTATTGATCTTCAGACTTCTGCGGGGAGTATGCTGGGCGATGAAGCACAACGTGCAGCATCTATTCTGTCAGAAATTGACAGACTGACAAGAAAGTATGACCAGATTGAAATCGCTGAAAGCATTCAAACCAGAATAGATGAACTTTTAGGAAACGGTTCGTGAAAATGAATCTGAAAAAGAGAATAAAAATTGCTCTGATAGTTAATCCGCCAAAATGTCTCAGGTTCATTTACGGACGCACTGTCTGGCAAGTGAATGACTGTAACAAAGAGTTATTTATCACTTTTGATGATGGCCCGATACCAGAGCTGACTCCATGGGTTCTTGACACTCTTAAGAGCTATGGAGCAAAGGCTACTTTTTTTTGCGTAGGAGATAATGTGAGGAAGCATCCTGAGCTATATGACAGAATTCGTAATGAAGGCCATGGAACAGGCAATCACTCGTACAGTCATCGGAACGGATTAACGATGCCAATTCGTCAATACATTAAGGATGTATTCAAAGCAAGAAAATATATTGAGTCAGAATTATTCAGACCACCATACGGTTGTATACGTGTTTGGGCCAGGCGTATCCTGAAAACAAGGTTCCGGATTATTATGTGGGATATTCTGAGTATGGACTATGACAGAAGTCTGGAGCCTCGTCAGGTGGTGAGAAATGTTATTGGGAATGTAAATCCGGGATCTATCGTGGTATTCCACGATAATCTGAAGGCAAAAGCGAATTTAGAGTACGCGCTTCCAAGGATTCTGAATTATTATTCCAAAAGAGGCTACACTTTCGTAAATTTGCAAAAAAAACTAGTTGACCAAGTAAGCAATTAAACAAAATGAATGTACTAGTTATTGGATCAGGAGGACGCGAACATGCATTATCATGGAAAATTGCTCAAAGTCCTTTACTGAATAAACTATATATAGCTCCTGGGAATTCAGGAACTGAGGAACATGGTGAGAATGTTTCTCTTGACATCAACAATCTTCCACTTATCGTTGATTTTATCCGCGAGAAAAAAATCCAGATGCTCGTAGTGGGTCCTGAAGATCCTCTGGTTAAGGGGATTAATGATTATGTCAGGATGCAGCCTGATCTGAAGGATGTTAAGGTTGTGGGGCCCAACTCAGAGGCTGCACAATTGGAGGGAAGTAAAGAATTTGCTAAGGAATTCATGGCTCAGAATAATATACCTACGGCTAAATATGATAGTTTTTCAATTGAAGGTCTGGAACAGGGAAAGTCTTTTCTGGATAGCATGGATGCTCCTTACGTATTGAAAGCTGATGGATTAGCGGCCGGAAAAGGAGTAGTAATTCTTGATGATCTTGAAGAAGCTAAGGCTGAATTGGAGAGTATGCTTGGCGGTAAATTCGGGGAAGCCTCAGAAAAAGTTGTTATTGAGGAGTTTCTCTCGGGCATTGAATTATCAGTGTTTGTATTGACTGATGGAACACATTATCAGCTGCTTCCTAATGCCAAGGATTATAAAAGAATTGGTGAAGGTGATTCCGGATTGAATACCGGAGGAATGGGAGCTGTTTCACCTGTGCCTTTTGCTGATGAGAACTTTATGAAAAAGGTTCTGGATAGAATTATTGAGCCCACCATTAAGGGATTCAAAGCTTATGGTTTACACTATGAAGGATTTGTTTTCTTTGGTTTGATCAATGTGGGTGGTGATCCATATGTGATTGAATATAATGTTAGGTTAGGAGACCCGGAATCAGAGGTTATTATTCCAAGGATTAAGTCGGATCTGCTGGCTCTTATGGCCAAAATGGGGACACCTGCATTTGAATCAGCTAAAGTTGAATTTGACCCACGAGCCGCAACCACTGTTATGCTGGTTTCAGGCGGATATCCGGAGGCCTATAAAAAAGGGATGGAAATCTCAGGATTGGATATGGTGGAGGGATCAACGGTGTTTCATGCCGGAGCTAAAAGAGACGATGATTCGATTGTTACTTCCGGTGGCCGGGTTATGGCAGTCACCTCAATGGATGCGGAATGGAAAGATGCACTCATTATGAGTTATGTTAATGCAGCCATGATCCAGTTTGACGGGATATACTTCAGGAAGGATATAGGATTTGATTTGTAAATAGTAATAAATGATTCCGGCACTTAGGTCTCAGCGTATTTCCATGCAGATTCTACTGCCCGTAATTGGCTTTCTGCCTTTTCTGAGTTTTATTATTGTACCAGAACCTGAGCTTATATTTGTTCATAATGCTCAGGGTTCTTCATACAGCCTTTTCCGCGAGACTTTTTCCATTTCTCCCGATCTGTTAATTCTTGGTTCCTTCTTGTTGGTGATATTGTTCAGTTCAGTATTATTTATTGTTAATATTCGTTTTGATATTCTTGGGCAACGGAGTGTTATAATTTCCTATTTCTATATGTTTCTGGTTTGTGCGCCAATGGTTAACTCTTATCTCCATCCTGCCGGAGTGGGAGGACTTTTACTATTTGCCGGCTTACTTTTTTTGTTCAGTATTTACCACAAAGAAAGGCCCTACCCGTGTATTCTGAAAGCTGGTATTTTATTTGGATTGTCTACTCTGATTTATCCTCCCTTTCTGGTGTTCTTTCCGGTTTTCTGGCTGGCAATAGCCCGTATGAAACAACCATTCTGGAGAGATTTTGCGGTTATCATTATGGGGTTTTTGATACCGATTTGGATTTATGGGTCTTATCTTTTTTTAAGCCATCAGTTGGCTTATGAATGGATCAGTTTTACCCAATGGTTTGAACTCAGGCATAGCTGGCCACCAATGCTTCCTGGTAATTCAACTCTCCATCTGATCTGGATTTTTTGGCTGTTATTATTGCTGTCCATAGCCATGCGAGTATCTCGTAGCAGAAAAGATGCCGGACGAAGAATTCTTTCAGTAGTGGCTCAGTTTTTATGGATGGGCCCCTTGCTTATTTTTCTTTTTGAAAAGGTTTCTTTTGAAATATGGGGTTTGATCAGTATCCCCCTGGCAATATTGTTCTCACTGGCAGTAATAAACTCAAGAAGAAAATGGACCTCAAGAATCCTGATCTTCTCAATGATCCTGTTTCTCCTACTATTCCAACTCGAAAGGCTACTGTGATTCTCCGAGTCCCGAGTCCCGAGTCCCGAGTCCCTGATTCCCCGACTCCCCAACAACTTCCGCATCCTCAGAATCTTCATTGAAACTCTCAAAAATATGAGATTTGCCTTTTACTTTGTCGAGAAATCGCCAGAAACGCTTGTCTTTGACCTCGATTGCCTTGATAGTTTTTTTTATCTTTTTATCTGAATTGATTTTGTCCTGAATGAAAGCTTTGCAAACCTTATCAAGATGGGCCAGGCTGATAATCAGATCGGAAGCCCACACCTGAAATTGTTTAGACAATACCTTGTCAGTAACAGCAGATTCACTATCCAGATAATCAGGAAGGGTATCCAGAACAAACTCTTCAAACACCCTCCTGTGCTTTTTATCCAGGTTGATTATTTCTATGAAATACTTGTCAGTCAGTGATATAGCCCCTTTTAGTTTCAGTACTTCCAGGATGTCCAAATTTACCTTAATTACCTTCAGGTGTTCCCGGATAATTTGGATGCTTTCTCTCAGACTTTTAGGTATAGATTTACCTTGCTCCATCAGAAGCAAAAGTAGGAAATCTATAGCGGAATATTCCCATGTTTTTTCGGTGGATTGGAATAGCTTTTATTTTTCGTCATATCCAAAGCCTGGATCAGCTTCTTCCGTGTATCTTTCGGGAAGATAATTTCATCTATATAGCCTAATTCTGCAGCTCTGAAAGGGTTGGCAAAGTTTTCTTTGTACTCTTCTACAGCTTTCTTTTTGCCTTCATCGTCAAGATCACGGAACAGAATATTGACGGCTCCATCTGAACCCATAACAGCGATTTCTCCACTTGGATATGCGTAGTTGACATCTGCTCCGATATGCTTACTTGACATCACATCATAGGCTCCACCATAGGCTTTGCGGGTGATGAGGGTGATCTTTGGAACGGTGGCCTCTGAGAAGGCATACAGTAATTTAGCACCATGTTTAATAATCCCACCCAATTCCTGATTTGTTCCTGGCAGGAATCCCGGAACATCCACCAGGGTAATCAATGGGATATTAAAGGCATCGCAGAAGCGCACAAAACGTGCTCCCTTGACAGAAGAGTTGATATCCAGACATCCTGCAAGGAAAGCAGGTTGATTTGCCACTATTCCAACTGTTTTTCCATCCAGTCGTCCGAACCCAACGATCATATTTTTGGCATAATGCGGCTGAACTTCAAGAAAATTATGATTATCGACAACAGACAGGATAATCTCTTTCATATCATAGGGCTTGTTCGGATCATCAGGAACCAGATCACGAAGCTTTTCATCCACCCTATTAGGATCATCATCACTTACCAAAACCGGAGGATCTTCAAGGTTATTTGATGGGAGAAATGATATCAGCTCTCTGATCATCATCATGGCCTGTTCATCATCCTGAGCGGCAAAATGCGCCACACCACTTTCAGAATTATGGGTCATTGCTCCTCCTAAATCCTCTTTGGTAACTTCCTCATGAGTAACGGTTTTAATAACGTCAGGACCGGTAACAAACATATAGGAAGTGTCTTTTACCATGAAGATGAAATCTGTCAGGGCAGGAGAATAAACAGCTCCACCTGCACAAGGACCTAAAATGGCTGAAATTTGAGGAATAACACCACTGGCCCGGGTATTCCTGAAGAAAATATCGGCATATCCTGCAAGGCTTTGAACTCCCTCCTGAATACGAGCTCCACCAGAGTCATTTAGTCCGATCACAGGAGCACCCATTTTCATGGCCAAATCCATAATTTTGATCACTTTGTTGGCGTTAGCACGGCTCATTGTTCCACCGAAAACGGTAAAATCCTGTGCGAAAACATAAATCAAGCGTCCGTCAATCTTCCCATATCCGCTTACCATTCCATCTCCAGCAATCTTTTTGTCTCCCATCCCAAAGTCTTTTGTCTGGTGCATTACCAGTTTGTCGACTTCAACAAAAGTTCCGGGATCCATTAAATAATCAATACGCTCACGGGCAGTCTTTTTGCCAGCATTGTGCATTTTGTCAATACGGGCCTGACCACCACCCATTTCAGCAGCCTTGTTCAGGGTTTCTAGTTTCTTGAATGTATCTTTTTGTGACATGAGTTTTTTTATTTAAAAAACGATGTAAGGGCCGATTCTCGAATCGGACCTTACGATATTATTATCATTATTTGACCACCGTCTACGGTGTCGTCATTTTTTACTAATACTTCCTGGACTATTCCATCTTTTCCTGCTTTGTATTCACTTTCCATTTTCATTGCAGATACGATGACAAGTGTGTCTCCTTGCTTAACTTCTTGTCCTGGCTCAGCCATTACACTGACAATCTTGCCAGGCATTGGTGCAATAATCTGCTTGTCTTCTGAAGCATCATTATCTCCTTGGCGGGAACGTAAATACCGGCTGGCTGCATCTACCAGTTCAACTTCATAAGTGTTGAAGATTGTGTTGACAACGTATTTTTTAGGATCATCACCCGGAATGGTTTCTATATTGTATGATTTTCCTTTATGGATAATGGAGTATGCTCCATTTTCTACCATCAGGATATCAAGGTCATACTTTCTGCCATCAACGGAAAAGCTGTACCAACTTCCATCCTGCTCAATTAATTCTACTTGAGATTCTATATTTTCCTTTGGAATTTCTATTTGCATTTTGTCAAAGTTTAGAATCGGTTCATACTGGTTTTTTTCCCAAATTTCTTCCATCCGGATTCTCCGTTTGAGGAAACGTTTTTAGTGAGGCTGTTTTTCAAACGGTTCTGATAATCTATCAGAGTTACAATCATGGAAATATCGAGGCAATGATTATCGCATTTTCGTTCCTCAAATAGAAACTTATCATTCTTTTCGATGAATCCTGTGTCATACTTCCCAACAACAAAATCAGGAGTTTCCATGATACGCTCCAGAAACTTAATAGAGGTTTTTATTCCGGTAATTTTGTATTCATACAGTGCCCGGCGCATGCGTTGGATAGCTTCCTCACGATTATTACCCCATACAATCAGTTTTGAAATCATGGGGTCGTAGTATATGGGGATCTCGAATCCTTCATACACATATCCATCTTGTCTGACACCCAAGCCCAGAGGTTCGGTTAAATGCTTAATTACTCCCGGACTGGGCATGAAATTATTATCAGGGTCTTCGGCATAAATTCTGCATTCGATTGCATGTCCTTTTTGAACAACATCCTCTTGTTTCATAGAGAGTTTTTCTCCCTGGGCAATTCGAATTTGTTCTTTTACCAGGTCGATGCCAATAACTCGTTCAGTTATCGGGTGTTCAACCTGCAGACGTGTATTCATTTCAAGAAAGTAGTAATTCAGGTCATTATCAACCAGAAACTCAATTGTTCCTGCGCCAACATAATTCACTGATGCTGCTGCAGCAACAGCGTACTCTCCCATTTCAGCTCTGATTTTATCAGTCATGAGAGGGGAAGGAGTTTCCTCAACTACTTTCTGATGCCGGCGTTGTACTGAGCACTCTCTTTCACAGAGATGAATAACATTCCCATGCTGATCGGCGAGTATCTGAAACTCAATATGATGAGGGTTTTGAATAAATTTCTCGACATAAACAGTTCCGTCTCCAAAGGAAGCAAGAGCTTCAGATTTAGCTGATCTGAGAGACGACAGAATATCCTTTTCATTTTTCACCAGCCTCATTCCTTTACCTCCTCCTCCAGCTGATGCTTTTAACATAACCGGTAGTCCGATCTTAGCTACTGTTTTCAGTGCCAGATCGTCTGAGTCAAGGTCAGTATTTGTTCCGGGAACTACTGGCACGCCTGATTTTATCATGGTTTCCCGAGCGGTGATTTTGTCGCCCATAGTGGAAATAACCTCTTTGTCAGGACCGATAAAGATTATGCCTTCATCCTTGCATCTTTGAGAAAAAGTTGCATTCTCAGATAAGAAACCGTAGCCTGGATGAATGGCATCAGCACCTGTTTTTTTTGCAACTTCAATAATTTTATCCTGATCTAAATAAGATTCTGTGGATGGAGACGGACCAATGTGATAAGCTTCATCGGCATACCTAACGTGCATAGAGCTTCGGTCTGCATCCGAAAAAACGGCTACCGCAAGGATACCCATCTCCCGGCAAGACCGCATTACTCTTACAGCAATCTCTCCCCGATTAGCTATCAATACTTTTTTTATCATACTACATTAAGTTAGTAAAAGGTATAGAAACGGCTAAATATATGAATTTTTACATATATTCGTCTTTCTACTCAATAATTCGAAATACCAAACAATGAAAATGATGAAAAGGTTCACCACAGCTCTGATTGTTGCAATCGCTTCTTTTGCAATGCTTAGCGCTCAAACAAGTTATCCACCTTATTACAAGCTTACCGCATCTGCCATGAGTGTTGATCAGGCGATGAAAAAGGTTGCTAAGTTGCTTACAGAGAAGGGTTTTGAGGTGATTGGCGCTTACCGCCCTGAAGGAAAATCAACATTAGGAGTGGTAGCTTTTACCAGAGACGATCTCAGGAACACTGTTATTCCTTTAAGAAAGCGTGGAATACATGCAGCTGTATTACGTGCTGGTTTTGTCTCCAAGGGTGGTAAAACCACCATTTCTTTTACTAATCCTGACTACTTTAATTATGCCTATCTGCAGGATGATGCGGCAAAAGCCCGAAATCTGAGATCAATCAGTTCACAGGTTAAATCAGTTTTCCGATCCTTAGGTTCACTTCGCGGTTTTGGAGGTAGCTTAACTGCTTCAAAGCTTAAAAAATACCGCTATATGGTAGGAATGGAAGGATTCAGAAATCCGGTTGAACTGCAATCCTTTTCTTCATTTAAGACAGGTGTGGCCAAAATCCAGGCTGATCTGAAAAGGAAAGAAAATAACTGCCAGCTTATTTATTCAATAATTGATGAAAAAAACAAGGTTGCCATTTTTGGAGTTGGCCTTATGGATAGGGAAAAAGGGGAGCCTCATTTTCTGCCAATTATTGGTGAAGATCATGTTGCTGCTCTTCCATATGAAATAGTGCTTCAAAACAAAGATGCAACCATGCTTCACGGTCGCTTTAGAATTGCCCTCCACTGGCCAGAGTTGACCATGGGAACATTCTCCAAAATAATGTCAACACCCGGGGCGATCAAAGATTTTCTAAAGGCTTTAACCGAATAATTTCTTCATCTGGAAAAAGGGATAGCAGATTTGGAAACATCTCGAAACGAAGTAGCGGCCGTTTCCAAATCTGCTATCCCTTTTTCAAAGGAATTTTGCTCGTTTGAATCAGAGTGAATTCAAATTGAGAACATCTCGAAACGAAGTAGCGGCCGTTTCTAAATCTGCTATCCCTTTTTCAAAGGAATTTTACTCGGTTGACTCAGAGTGAATTCAAATTGAGAACATCTCGAAACGAAGTAGCGGCCGTTTCTAAATCTGCTATCCCTTTTTCAGCATTCTTTTCTATATTTGAAGGAACCAAACAATCTTCAAAATGAAAAGCTTGCTTACCATTCTGCTGGCGTTTTCTCTGCTTTCAGTGACTCTGATTGGCCAGGAGAGAGCCTATAACCGTGATTTTAACTCCTGGTATGAAAATGAAAATCTTGATCGGGTGGCTTTCCCCATCGGAGGAATCGGTGCCGGAATGTTCTGCCTGGAAGGCTCAGGTGCCTGGTCGCATTTCTCCATACGAAATGCCCCGGATGTATTTAATGAACCTATGTGCTTTGCTGCCCTGCACATCAAAGGGGTGGAAAATGGCACCAAGGTTTTGCAAGGACCAGTACCCACCTGGAAGATCTTTGGTCCTCCGGGAACTGGTAATGGAAAAGGTGACAGGTCTTATGGCCTGCCAAGATTTGATGAGGCCCGGTTTTTAGCCCGGTTTCCTTTTGCTGAGATCGAGTTGATAGATAAGGATATTCCTCTGGATGTTAAACTGACTGGTTGGAGTCCTTTTACTCCGGGTGATGAGGACAATTCAAGTTTGCCGGTTGGATCAGTAGAATATAGTTTTCACAATCCTGGTAACCAGGTTGTAGAAGCAGTTTTTAGCTGGAATACAAAGCAAGTTATCAGGATAAATAATGACAATGAAATTCAGCCCTTTCGCAATGGATTGAAACTCTACCAATCCGGGTCAGAAGACCATCCTGAAAATGAAGCCTGGTTTGCTGTATGGGTGGATGATCCTGCTACAACTGTTGACCATTGCTGGTTCAGGGGCGGTTGGTTTGATGCTCTTACAATGGTATGGAAGAATATCGAATCGGGTGAATTGCTACATAATGAGCCAAAAGGGAAGAACCCTCCCGGAGCGTCCTTTTTTGTGCCTGTTCGCCTGGAGCCTGGCGAAACCAGAGTGATCCCGTTGAAGTTTTGTTGGTACGTGCCGGAAACCCATATGACAGTTGGTGCTGCCGGTACGCAATCCGGACCAGCATTTACAAAAAAGCCTTCCATCGGTGCTACTCCTAATCAATCAAATGTTTCGGGCTTCAAAGGAAAGGGATTGGTTAATACTTTTGATCCTTTTGGCGACGGACAAACAGGAGTGCTTACATCTTCTGAGTTTACTATTGAAAAGGATCTTATTCGTTTCCTGATTGGTGGAGGATCTCAAGAAGGACAGACTTGTGTGAATTTGCTTATCGATGATATTGTTGCTTTTACTGCTACTGGTAAGAATGTGGAAACTCTCGATTGGCATGAATGGGATGTATCTAAGCTCCAGGGACGGAAAGCAAGAATTCAGATTGTTGACCGGGCTACCGGGGGATGGGGACATATTAATGTTGATCATCTGGGGATGATCAACAGGGCAGAGGGCATAAGGCATAGGGCAGAAGGTAAGGAAGAAGGAAGAGGGAAGAGGGAAGAAGTTTTACTTATTGAGGATTTTGAGGGGGGTGACTATTCTGGTTGGACTTTGACTGAGACTCCTGAACCTGAGGAGGCTTGTTGTGAGGATAATCCCTCTTATAATCCATTCCATAAGCCTTGGTATTCTGGCAGGTTCAAATCTGTGGATGAAGTAGCCAAATATTGGAATATTCATTATGATGATTTAAGGAGAACTTCTATGCTTTTCAGGGAGTCTTTTTATGCCAGTACTCTGCCTCCGGAGGTGATTGAAGCTGTGGCTGCCAACCTGACTATCCTCAAGTCTCCCACTGTATTGAGGCAGACTGACGGGAGAATGTGGGCATGGGAAGGTTGTCGTGATGATGCCGGATCTTGTGCTGGTAGCTGCACACATGTATGGAATTACGCTCAGGCTGTTTGTCACCTGTTCCCTGCATTGGAGAGAAGCCTTAGAGAAACTGAATTCTTTGTGAGTCAGGATGAACGCGGGCACCAGACATTCAGATCAAGGCTGCCGATTTCTCCTGTTGCTCATAATTATCATGCGGCCTCTGATGGCCAATTGGGTGGAATTATGAAAGTTCATCGGGAGTGGCGGATTAGCGGAGATACAGAATGGTTAAAAAGCATTTATTTCTCTGTAAAGCAGAGCCTGGATTACTGCATGAGTGCCTGGGATCCTGATCAAATAGGAATTCTGGTAGAGCCTCATCACAATACTTACGACATTGAATTCTGGGGACCCGATGGCATGTGTGGCAGCTTTTACCTTGGAGCACTTACAGCCTTTGTGGAGATGAGTAAAGCACTGGATCAGCAATTGCAACCATATCAGAGTATTCTCCAAAAAGGAAAGAAATTCATGGAAGCCGAACTTTTCGATGGCGAATATTATATCCAGAAGATACAATGGGAAGGTCTTAGAACTGCATCTCCAACTGATCTGGATGATGACCAGAAAAGCAGAATACCTGCTGAAGAAGTAAACAGATTGTTGAGTGAAGGCCCTAAATACCAGTATGGTACGGGATGTCTTTCGGATGGTATTCTGGGAATGTGGATGGCCACTGTGTGTGGCTTGGATGAAATACTTGATAATAAGCAAGTTACCTCTCATCTGAAAGCGGTACATCAATACAATTTGAAATGGGATCTGAGTGATCATGCAAATCCTCAGCGGCCTACCTTTGCCTGTGGAGATGATGCTGGATTATTACTTTGCTCATGGCCTAAAGGTGGCGCACTAAGTTTACCATTTGTGTATAGCAATGAGGTATGGACAGGCATAGAATATCAGGTGGCCAGTCATTTGTTGTTCAAAGGTGAAATAGAAAAAGGACTTGATATTGTGAGAGCCTGCAGAGGTCGGTATGATGGTATTATCCGGAACCCTTTTGATGAATATGAATGCGGACATTGGTATGCCAGGGCAATGGCCAGTTACGGACTGATTGAAGGACTGACCGGAATCAGGTTTGATGCTGTTGATGGAACGCTTTATATTCAGTCAAGAGTTGGTGATGACTTTGTGAGTTTTCTCTCTACTGAAACTGGTTTTGCAAATGTGGGACTTAGGGATGGGGAACCATTTATTGATGTGAAGTGGGGGAGTATTTTGGTTGAGAGAATAGTAAGCAGGTGATTGGTTAATTGGTTGCTTGGTTGCTTGGGAGGAGTTGTTTCCTTAATACTATTCCCTAGCCTTAAGTTCTATTTTCTATTTCCTTCTCTGTCCAAAGGGCCATCGAACAAGCATTCAGCTACTGGAAAAGGGCTATTGTTCCTCCTGTGTGCCAGAATAGTACTTTGTCTTTTGGTTTGAAGAATCCTTTTTTGATGTAATCTATTAGTCCTGACATTGCTTTGGCACTGTAGGTTTGATCTAGCAGAATACCTGCTTTCTCAGCCAGCAGTTTTTCTGCATTAAGAGAATCCTCGGTGGGAATTCCGTACCCCGTACCAATATATCCTGTATCGACATGGATATCATCTTTGTGAATACTAATAGGCAATTGGAGTTTATCAATGATGGGATCAGTGGCCTGATGGATGGACGCACTCAACTCCTCCGGAGAGCTGTCAACACTTATCCCTATAATTTTAGCATTCAGTCCAAAAAGCTGTTTCCCCAGGATCAGTCCGCCCTGTGTTCCACCTGAAGAACTGGCATGAAGGATGTAATCAAAAGAACAGCCAAGCTGTTCTTCTTGCAGTCTTAATTCTTGAGAGGCCTTAACAAAACCCAGAGTTCCGAATTCATCTGATGCCCCCAGGGGAACGATAAAGGGTTTTTTCCCTTCCGCGATTAAATTATTTGCAATTTCCTTCATTTTGGGAATTCTGTCTGTCCGGTCAGGCACAGCATAAATCTTCACACCCAGCTTTTTATTAATCAGGTAGTTACCTCTTGCTTTCTCAGGTGCTTTACCATTGAGTACAAGGATTACATCAAAGCCTTCTTGTCTGGCAACCTGTGCAGTGGTACGGGCATGATTTGATTGCATTCCTCCCGTTGTTATCAAGGTATCTGCACCCTGCCTTTGCGCTTCTGCAAGAGTGTACTCCAGTTTCCTGAGTTTATTCCCCCAAACCAATGGTCCGATAAAATCATCACGCTTAATAAATATTCTGGGACAGGAGGGGAATAGTTCATGGAAAAATTTCAGCTCCTGAACTGAAGTTTCTAATGGGGCCAGCAATAATCTGGGCAGCATATCAAATAATTTACGACTTTTATTTATCATCCCTAAATATACAACTTCTTGCATTCTGGCATTACTAATATTTCAACCGTAATTTGTTTTTACGCTAATTGTAAATTACATTTAGCAGCTGTTTATACTAAATTTACAACTTATGAAAAAACTAACACTACTTTTGCTTGCTATTGGTTTGTTCTCTTTTACCAATAGTATGGCACAAACCAAAAGCCTGAAGGGTAATGGTGAAACATTCTTCATGACAACTTTCGACTGGGAGAACACTGACGATGAAAAGGGCTGGACTGCGCCGGAGGGATTCTTTTTTGAGGATCCTGATGACAATGGGTTTAATTTCCACTGGACTCCAAATGACAGTATCATTGCCACATGGACCAGAGAAATTCCATGGGAATCCTCTTCAAAAGAAGATGGTCATCTGGCCTTATTGATTGACACGTACAACACCATAATGGCCACAGAAATTAATGTCAATAATGCTATTGTTTTTCCAACTTTTGATTGTTCAGAAAAGTCATCTGTGATTGTACGATATGAAACCAGCTTCATGTGCTATTCAAGCGGTTGGGAGTTGCAGGTACAGGTTTCCAATGATGCCGGAGTTCACTGGGCTGCTTATGACGCAGGTTTTTCTTGTGGACATAAAGACCGTCCGGATGATATCAGTTCAGGACAGGTGGCAATATTTGAGGCTAATATCTCTGAAGTTGCTGCAGGTATGTCTGAGGTAATCATTAAGCTATTTTGGGGTGGTACAGATTTGTATTTCTTGCTAATTGATAATTTTGAATTAGCTGAAGCCTTTGATAATGACCTTCGTATGCAGCATTATGTGCTGGAGTGGGATGATGGGGATGAAAACTCTGTTGAGAGTTATTTCCATAATATTCCAATCTCTCAGATTGGTGGCTCTATTAAAAACTTCGAATCAAGCGTACTGAATTTTGGAGAAGAAGATCAATGGGGAACTTATCTTGAGCTGGATGTTTCAAAAAATAGCCAGAGTATTTGGAATCAAACAACGGATCCTGAAATGATGCCTACATTGTTTATGGATACTATGCGGGTTCCTGAAGCTTTTACCCCAACAGATTATGGACATTATAAGATTTCTTATGATTTCAAACAGGAAGAAACAGAGCAATCTCCTGAGAATGATATGGCAGATGTCTTCTTTAATGTAACAGATAGTGTATACTCAAGAACTGATGATACCTCTGAAGAATCTTATGTATACGGGTTTGAAGCCTATGGCGAAGAAGGTGTGCCTAATGAGCAACACTTTGTTGGAAGTCAATTGCCAATTTATGGAGATTGTGAAGTAGATGGTGTATCAGTATACGTTGCAGGTGGCTTAGCCGATGGTGAAATAGAATTCCGCGGTGCATTGTATTGGGTCCCACCAGCTGATGAGGATCCTGAAGGATTAGGAGCAATAGAATGGTTGTCTTCTGAAATAGTTGTTCTGGATTCATCTATGCATGACACCTGGGTGTATTTCGAATTCGAAAAAGATGGAGAATCAGAATTTCTATATGCCGGAGATAATGTTTATGCCGGTGTGGAATATTGGAACTGGCATACTGAAATAAGACCTTACAAACGATATGAGAACTTTAAAATCGGATCGGATGTGGGTGTTCAGCTAAATGATCCTGTCTCAATTGTACGTTCTGGTGTTGAATCAGGATGGGATGATGGAACTACTGTTACCAAGAGAAAATTTATGGTGAAGCTTTTCATCAATGATCATAGTAACAGAACTGATGGGGTGAATCTTACTGAAAGTATGACAGTATTGAATCAGAACTATCCAAACCCATTTGCCGGAAGCACAGAGATTAGTTATGAATTAGGTCAGGCTTCAGATGTAACAATCGATGTAACTGATATGACAGGACGAATTGTTCTAAGTCTTGATCAAGGGCGTAGAGTTGCGGGTCCACATACTTGTGCAATTAATGCAGAGAATCTGGAATCAGGTATTTATTTCTATACTCTGAAGGCCGGACAGTTTATTGAAACTAAGCGAATGGTGATTAATTAATCTTGTTGAAAAATAGAAAGAAAAAGCCTTGCCTAGCAGGGCTTTTTTTTATTGCTTTTTGTAGCTTAAAGCCCTGAAATAAGAGTATAATATATGAATATTCCCATCATTTGTGTTGAAGAAAAAACGCTGGCAGAAGCTTATGAAAAAGCTCTGGTGAGACTATATAAAGAAGGAACCAAATTCAGGACTCAATACGACAAACCTGGTGATCCTTTGAGTATTGATTGTACGGCAAATATTACTATTCTGGAGCCTGAAACTGATCCTATGATTCATAGGGCTTTCCCGGGTGGCATAGATGATCTGAAGGAATATGTTATGGAGCTAAAGGGTTTCAAAGATGACTGGGTGAAAAATATGAATGACCCCGAGGATACACGATGGGAATACACTTATCATGGCAGACTGGCAGCTTACGGATCCTGGAATGAACTAAAGAATACAGCAGATAGGAGTTCATCTTTTGTTGCTGGTTTTACAGTGGATCAGATTGAGCTTGCAATTCAAAAACTGATTGCACAACCTTTCACCAGACAAGCTCAAATGATAACGTGGATGCCTAATCTGGATGCAGAAGTTTATGATTCTCCGTGCCTGCAATCATTATGGTACCGGATTCTGGAGGATGAGGAGGGAGTTTATTGGTTGAACTCAAATATTCGTTTCAGAAGCAACGATGCATGGGGAGCGAATTTTATGAATATGTTCGGATTTGTGCAGTTCACAAGGGAAGTGATTGCTGATGAAATCCAAAAAAGAACCGGTAAAACCGTTATGCTGGGTAGAATGAACTGGCAGGCAGATTCATTTCATATTTACGGCAAGGATATTGAAAAAGCAAAAGGATTGCTTTTTGACCGTTTAGAAAGCATGACCTTTGAAGAACGCACCTATAATTTCCATGATGAATTTATTAAGGAAATGTACCAAATGGCCGAGCCAATGATTCTTCAAAAGATCAAAGATTATAAAGAACGACATGCATAAGAAAATTTACTTCTGTGGCTCAATTAGAGGAGGACGGTCAGACAGAGAAATCTATGCCGGGTTAATCCATTATATATCACGATATGCAACAGTTCTGACTGAGCACATTGGAGACGAGGCAGTGGCAGCCGACCATGAATTGACAGACAAACAGATCCATGATCGGGACATGGAATGGCTCGAGGAATCTGATTTGATCATTGCTGAGGTGTCACAGATAAGCTTAGGTGTTGGATATGAGATTGGAAGGGCGATTGAAATCGGAAAACCGGTTGTTTGTCTTTATCGTAAGAATGCTGACCGGCAACTGTCTGCCATGATCTCAGGCTGTTCAGAAATCAAAACATTTCATTATTCCACTCTCGACGAAGCCAAAGAAATTCTGAATACTTATTTTCTAGGGTAGCTCCGAAAAATCGGTCGCTCAGCGTCCGGGTGCTCAGCGACTTGGGAACTCCCTCACTTCAAAGTAATCACCATATTCCTGTATTCCACCAGTACCTTAGCTTCGTGTGGCAGGCTATCAGTTTCTGTGCTGCGGTTCTTTCCCATGAATTCATTCATCATTCTGGCTGACATGCCCATGTTTTCAATGTCAAAGCTGACTTCCAGGCGGTAGGGCAATATCCCATCTTTTTCTTTGAAGAAAAAATTGATCAGGTAAGAACCGGATTCGCGGGTAAAGGTTTTCATCCTCATTATCCGGAATGTTCCAGGATCTATCCAGAGCTGGGCCAGTATAATGTCGGAATCAATGGATTCAGGAATGACTTTGATTATTTGGGTTTGAACGTCACGTACAGGTTCAGACCCAACTGGAATCGCGGTGTTGGCTCCGTAGATTAAACCCATATACTCCATCTTCATTCCGTTCTTTGGCATCAGGGCAATTCCTTTGGCATCAAAATCAAATTTATCCGGGGCGGTAAATTTTATTTTTACTTCCCGCTCTTTGATATTGATAAATTCTACATCCACATTAATAAAAGCGTCTGCTTGGAATCCTGCAATCAGATTCATCCTTGATTTGAGACCGCTAAGCAGCTCATCAGGAGTTTGCTGAGAATTGCCTTTGCTCACAAAGAATAGACTAAGAATCAATATGTAAATATATGTTTTCATAATTCTAACTGAGAATGTCTTTTTTACGAAAAAGATATACTGTAATCCACAGAAAAGCAATGATATATGCTAACTGAACCCATATGGCATGCCAAATTGTGCCGGGTTCAAGATCTGTTTGAAAAAACAGTTGCCAGGATGGGAGATGAGTCGTGAAAAGATAATCGTTAATATCGCCCAGAAAGGGAGCTCCAACCGTACTGATAATGGTAATGCCAATAATAATGGCAATAGTACCGACTATCGGCCCTACAGAATTATCTGCAAAAGCCGAAAGGAGAAAGGATAATGCGGCTACAGTGGTCATTGCAAGTAAGCCATAACTGAATGCTGCCGCAAATCTCCAGATCAGATCATCAGAAGCAAAGAAATTGACTTTATTAGTAACCACCATTAAATCCCCGGATTCAAATATTAGTGAACCAACCCCCAGGCTCAGAACTACCATTAAAAGGATCAGGAGAAGAGTATAGATCCATCCCGCCAGAAACTTGGCCAGAAGCAATTTAGTGCGACTAACCGGTCGGGTTAATAGAATACGGAAAGTGCCACTATTGGCTTCCCCGGCAAGAAGATCTCCGGTTACCAGGGCAACAAGCAGGGGAACATGAATCCAGAGGGTGTTCAAAACAATATAAGCAATGAAGTAAACATTAATCACATTTCCCTCAAAAAGAAACCGGTCTTTGATGTTCTGAATGATCATACCGATCATGTCATTGCCCTCCAGTCCTATACCGATCTGTATTGCCACAATGATCAGTAAAATGGCCAAAAACCCGATATAGGTTCGGGGTTTGGTGAAGATCTTATATAATTCTATACTAACCAGTTGTCTCATTTTCTGTAATTTGCAGGAAGAAGTCTTCCAATGACCTGACAGGCTCAACTGCTGTTATGCGACTACCTTTTGCTACCAGAAAGCTGGTGAGGTCAGGAACCAGTTCACGGGTGATCCTGAAAAACAATTTTTGCTGATCATGCCCGACAAATTGCTTACTCCACTGTGACTCAGAAATGAGTGAACGGGTTTCATCAGGATTCTCAAAGCTGATGGTAAGCTGCTGCTCGCTTTCGCGAAGCAATTCTGAAACACTTCCTTCTACCAGGGCTTTGCCTTTGTTTATGATAACCATCCGGGTGGCCATGTGCTCCATCTCAAATAACAAATGGCTGGATATGAGAACAGTAATCTTTCTTTCTTCCCTGAGACGAATGATGAGTTCGCGGATTTCTTTTTGACCTTGAGGATCCAATCCATTGGTTGGTTCGTCGAGGATGACCAGATCCGGATTATGCAACAATGCCTGTGCAATTCCCAGGCGTTGTTTCATCCCCTGTGAATATGTTCTGACCTTGCTGTGTCCCCTGTTGCCCAAACCGACAATATCAAGCATCTCATCCACACTTTTTTTCAGCCGGGTCACTTCGGAAAGTTTGCCAAGAATCTCAAGGTTTTTCCTGGCCGACAAATAATTATAGAAATCTGGTTTTTCAACTAAGGCCCCAATTCTTTTGAGTGGGGTATTCTTGCCAGAAGCCGTATCCTCACCAAATAATCGAATAGTTCCTGATGTTGGCCTAATCAAACCAAGAATCATTCTGATGGTGGTGCTTTTCCCTGATCCATTTGGTCCTAGAAAACCATAAATATCCCCTTCATCAACATGCATCGATAATTGGTCAACAGCTTTGAACTGCTGGTAAAACTTGCTTAGGTTTTCAATTTCAATAAGCATGGAGTAAAGATAGTTATTAGCAGAGATACACAGCCGTGTGCCTGTACAATATAATTGTCGGCGGGAATATACGTAGGGGCCGACCAATGTGTCGGCCCAAAATTCGGATAAAATCCTATTTTTGTGGGCATCATATTAACAATTTGAATACATGAATATGAAATCACGATTTTTATTGCTGCTACTTGCGGCTTTTTTATTTACAGCCTCACAGGCACAAAAGCAGAAGTTTGAAACTTTCAGGGATGCATTGTTTGCATCAGCGCAACTGAACGGACAGGGTGGCCCGACCAATATGACCTGGATTGAAGGAGGGGCAAAGTATTCCTTCACTAAGAACGATGAGGGTGCGCAAGAGATTTGGACCCATACTATGAAGAATGGGAAAGAAGAAATGGTTTTTACTACAAAGGATCTGGTGGTTCCTGGAACAGATCAGGGTTTTCGTTATGTTTCTTTTAAGTGGACAAAAGACTTCAAATATCTATTTTTCCAAACAAATTTCACACCTATCTGGAGGTATTCAGGAAATTCTGACTATTTCTCCTGGAGTGTTGAGAAGCAGAGTCTTACGCTAATTGTTGCCTCTGCTTTTTCTGCCGAGATTTCACCTGATGGAACCAAGGTTGGTTATGGAAAAGACGGCGAGTTGTTTGTGTTTGATTTAACCAGTGGCAAGCATAGTCAATTAACTAACGATGCAGCCCTCAATAAGTACAATGGACGTTTTGGCTGGGCCCAGGAGGAGGAATTCGGACTGGTACAAGGCTGGATATGGTCGCCTGAAAGCAAATATATGGCTTATTGGCAGACAGATGAAACAGAGGTTCCAATATATAGGCTGACGGATTTTTCCGGTGATCATCCGGAATATATGGAGGTGCCGTATCCAAAGGTTGGAGACCCGATTCCTGTTGTCAAAATAGGTGTTTTGAATACAAGAGATGATAGTCAGAAATGGCTGAATTTTGACCTTGAAGATGGCTATGTTCCAAGAATGTATTGGACTAATGATACAGATAAACTGGCTGTGGTTTGGATGAATCGTGAGCAAAACCATTTGAAATTGTATATGGTTGATGTTGCCAGCGGAACAAAAACTGTTGTGTTGGAAGAGAAATCCAATGCATGGATCGATGTGTCAGACTTTTTTGGTGGTCGTTTGCATCATTTTTATTTTCCTGACGAGCTGAAATCATTCTTCTTTGTGTCAGAATCAGATGGCTATGCTCATATCTATCATTACGATTATGATGGAAATTTGCTGAATCAGGTTACCAAAGGAGATTTCGAGGTGATCGGAATTGATGCTCTTGATCTGAAGAGAGAAAAAATCTATTTCACTTCAACAGAGGTTTCCCCGATTGAACGTCATCTTTTTGTTGCCGGATTCGATGGATCAAAGAGAAAGCAGCTAACTCGAGAACCTGGCAGACACGGAGTTTCTGTTAGTCCTGATGGCAAGTATTATTTAGATAGCTATTCAAATATTTCTACTCCCAGGCAGGTTGAGATGTGGACCACCAAGGGGAAGATGATAGAAAAAATGGTAGATAACCAGTCGGTTATTGAATTTCTTGAAAAAACTGCATATGCACCAAAAGAATTATACAGTTTCACTACTACTGACGGTCAAAAACTTGATGGATATGTGATTAAGCCTATCAACTTTGACCCAAATAAGTCCTATCCACTCGTGTTAAGCGTATATGGTGGTCCCGGATCACAAGGAGTATATAACAGTTGGGAGGGAAATCCCTTTACTCAGTTTCTGGCTCATATGGGATATGTTGTGGCCAACGTGAATAACCGGGGAAATGGCGGATATGGTGACGCGTTTGAAAAATCTGTTTACAAGCAGCTTGGTTATTATGAAAGCAAGGACTTTGTCGAAGCTGCACAATACCTGGCTAAAACTCATTCATGGCTTGATGGAGAGCGCATGGCGATTTATGGTCATAGTTACGGTGGGTATACTTCAGCTTTCACTATGCTCACTCATCCGGGTGTATTCAAAGCTTCAATTGTGGCTGCTCCGGTAACTGATCATCTGCTATATGATTGCATTTTGACTGAACGATCAATGGGATTGAAAGAAAACAATGCGGATGGCTATAAACAAAGTTCAGTCATCACCCATGCCGGAAATCTTGAAGGAAAACTATTGCTGGTACATTCGCTAATGGATGAGAATGTACATCCACAGAATACATTCCAACTGGTAAATGCCTTCAATATGGCAGGCAAAGATTTTGAGTTGAAAATTTATCCTCCGGGGGCTCATGGGATTGCAACAGACCTGACAACATATTTGTTACTTCAGGAGCAATATTTTAAGTTTTTGGAGACGAATTTGAAGTAGTTTTTGGAGAAGTTTTCAGTTTTCAGAGCTCAGTTTTCAGAAAGGAAAAAATACGTAGGGGCCGACCAATGTGTCGGCCCTACGGCGTCACGTTTGCGTCACGTTCTGCGTCACGTTTGCGTCACTCCCTCTTACTCCTCCGTTACAACAATCTTCTCAATCTTATCACCTTGTTGAATAAGATCAACTACTTCAACGCCCTCAACAACCTTACCAAAGCAAGTATGATTGCGATCAAGATGAGCTGTGTTTGTACGGGAATGACAAACAAAGAATTGTGAGCCACCAGTATTTCTTCCGGCGTGAGCCATTGATAAAACGCCGCGGTCATGGTATTGGTTATCTCCATCTAATTCGCAATCTATGGAGTACCCCGGGCCACCTGCGCCTGTGCCATCCGGACATCCGCCCTGGATTACAAAATCAGGAATTACCCTGTGGAAATTTAGCCCGTCGTAATAGCCATCCTTAGATAGTTTGATAAAATTATCTACTGTTTTAGGTGCGTCTTTATCAAAAAACTCCACCTTCATTACACCTCTTGCGGTATGGATCTCTGCTTTTTTCATTTTCTAAGAAATTTTGTTGCAAATGTAAGTAAACCTGACTTGTTTTCGAAAGCCAGTCAGGTTTAATATGTAGCTATTCATAGCGCAAGGATTTTTCGAATACCCATCTCTTTAAATCGCAATCTTCATGTCTGAGCAAAATAATCATATAGAGGCAGGCGGTTAGACCAATAGTAAGACCGATAATATTAATCAGGGTACAAGTTTTATTCTTGACCAGGTTACGGATGATCAGTTTAAGGTCGATTAGGTTCATGGCATTTATTGTAAGGAATACAATAACATGACGTAATCATGTTCAGGATAGTTACAAGATACTGATTATTTCTTATTTCAATGATATGTATATTTGCCATGTGGAGAAAAGTAAATTAAAAAAAGACCTGACCAAAGGGCCTATTGCCCCACTCCTGGGAAAGCTTACATGGCCTTTGATTTTTGGAATGGCAGGAATGGTCATTTTTAACATGATTGACACCTTTTGGGTAGGAAAGCTTGGGGTGTCTGAGCTGGCTGCCATTGGCTTTACTTTTCCGGTTATAATGCTGATTAGCAGTCTTGCTATGGGATTAGGAATCGGGACTGCTTCGCTGATATCAAGGATGATAGTTAAGGAATCACGACAGTTAATTCAACAGTATAGCGTGGATGCCATAAACCTCTCTCTGGTTATTATTATCATTTTTGTAACCCTTGGTCAGCTAACTATTGAACCTCTTTTCACAGCTCTTGGAGTAACTGATGCCCTCATGTCTCTGGTCAAAGAATATATGGTAACCTGGTATTGGGGGATGATCTTTTTGGTGATACCAATGGTTGGCAATAACATCTTACGTGCAACTGGTGACACCTTCAGGCCCGGAATGACTATGCTGGCTGCTGCCATTTTTAATATGATTCTAGACCCTTTCCTGATTTTAGGGTGGGGACCGTTTCCACAAATGGGACTTAAAGGTGCTGCATTGGCAACGGTATTATCCAGGGCCCTGGGTATGAGTATTACCATCTATATTCTGGTTTGGAAAGAAAAACTGTTGGGTCTTTATGTTCCCCGGATCAGACACATGCTCAAAACCTGGAAGAAAATCCTGTATGTTTCAGGACCTGCAGCTCTGGGGATGATGGTAACACCTTTATCCATGGCTGTGATTACCCGATTGATTTCCACCTTCGGAGAGGAATCTGTTGCTGGCTTTGGTGTGGCTATACGTCTGGAGTCTTTTGGCATGTTAGTAATTCATGCTCTGGCTGGGGTGATGACCATTTTTGCCGGGCAAAATTGGGGAAAGGGAGAAAAAAAGCGAATTCTTTCGGGTTTAAGAATTACATCGAGCTTTTCGATGGTATGGGGAGTTTTCCTGTTTATAGCCAGTATGTTTTTTGCCAACCAGATCGCCGGAGTTTTTTCACAAGACCCTTTGGTAGTAGAGGTTACGGCTAGTTATATGAAGATACTGGCTCTTAGTTATAGCTTCCTGGGTATAATGATGATGAGCCTGTCAATGCTAAATGGCATAAATAAACCCATTTTGGCAATGTTTACTACCATGACAAGAATGTTTATCTTGTACGTACCATTAGCATTTTTGTTAAGCAAATGGTTTGACTTGAGTGGAATTTTCTACGCAGCATTCATAGCAAACATAGCAGCAGGCACCCTGGGAGCATTTTTCCTAATAGGAAAGGTAAAAGGGAAAAAGCCCCCTGAATTAACCAGCGAACAAAGTGAGCGAGAATTAACCTGAATTAACCCATGAAACAATGAGAACAACACTATTAATCACCCTGAGCATTCTCCTCTTCAGTTGTCAACCTAAAACCATTGATATCTACATTTCCCCCAATGGTGATCGCTTAAATCCTGGTACTGAAAAATCACCCCTCGGTACTATTGAACAGGCTCAACGAATGGTTCGTGAGAAAATGGCCAGCAATCCGGATCATGATATCCGTGTAATTCTTAAAGAAGGAACTTATTTTCTTAGCAAAACCCTTGTTTTTGATCAGCTAAATGGAGGCAATCTGAATAACTCTTTGGCATTTGAGGGGATGCCGGGCAAGGATGTTGTTCTTTCCGGGGGTAGGAATTTATCAGGATGGAAAGAACTTAATGGTCTTTGGCAGCTTGAGGTTCCGGATATCGAGTCAATTGAGCAGTTATATGTGAATGGAGGACGGGCTGTCAGAGCAAGGATACCCAACCTGAATGATGATCCCGCCCGCTGGTATATGGATTCAATAAAGGTGGTAAAAGACCGCCAGGGAAAGGATTTTCTACAGGTTGATTTATGGATACGCGAACAATATAAGCTGCCGGATTTTTCTCAAAGTGGAGATTTTGAGATTGTCATTTTTAAAGACTGGGCAACTCTGCGCAAACAGGTTGCTGCCTACGATCCTGAATCAGGACGACTGGCATTGCGACCACCCTTTGCTCTTTTTGATGGGAATTACAATAGTCTTCTGGCTCCTTATCTGAATCGTTTTACCGGATACCTGGAAGGGCATCCGGCCTTTATTGATCAGCCCGGTGAGTGGGCGTTTGATAAGAAAAGTAAAATGCTTTATTATAAACCATTCCCGGATCAAACACCGGAGGCTTGTGAAATAATTATTCCTTATTTCAGCCAACTAGTACAATTGACAGGGAGTAAAGAACGAAGAGTTCAAAACCTGCATTTCAAAAATATTCATTTTGCACATTCTGCCTACCAACTGCCGGAGTTCGGACATGACGGACGGCAGGCATGTTTTTATTACAATCAGGGAACTGGAATTCCATTGGATGAAGCACTGATCGAAGAAGCCATCAGGATTGAATGGGCCGAGAATTGTAGTTTTGAAAATTGTTGGGTGGAACATACCGGAGCGAACGGGATTTATGTGACAACAGGATCCAAAAATATCCTGATTGATCAGACCATCCTGAGAGATATCGGTGGAAATCCCCTCATGATCGGTATGGCAAAAGACCCGGGCTTAGAATCAGAAGAATTGGTTAAAGGCATTAGGTTTTCTAATGGAGAAGTAAGTCGTGGAGGTCGCCATTATGATTCGGCTGTAGGTATCTGGATGGGCTTTTGCCGGGATTGTCAGATAGTGGATAATGCGGTATATGACTTGCCTTATACTGGAATTTCAGTGGGTTGGCAATGGAACCCAAAATCCACTTCTTCAGGGGCCAATCTGATAGAGGGTAATCACATTTATCAGGTGATGCAAATGCTGGGTGATGGAGGAGGGATTTACACCCTTGGTTTCCAACCGGGATCGGTTATCCGGAATAATGAAATTCATGATATACTACGTTCGGAACTTAACCATGCATCACCCAATAACGGAATGTTTATTGATGAAGGATCAAAAGGCTATCTGGTAGAAGGTAATCATATCTACAGGGTATCGCATACCTGTATTCGCGGGCACAGGGCTGCCGGGGTAGAGCTTAGGAATAATCATTTTGAGCCGGGTGAATTTCCGGCTGTTAGTCACACCCCTCCATATGGAAAAATGATATTTGCCAACTCTGACTCTACAATTGTCTGGCCTAATCCGGGTTGGCCTCCTGAGTGGGGATATCCTGATTCTATCACTGCATTCACAATGAATGGTAATCAATTTAAGTAAGTACTCATTTAACCTTAATCACCACGGCTTCCTGCTTTGCGAGTTCAGCTCTCATTGATTTGGGAATGGTAATTTCCAAACCTGAGTTTGTTTTTTTACTTTTCAGAACCTTACCAGTCGACAGCAGTGTAGCCTTCAGTTTTCCTGTTTGCTGTGTGCTTATCTTTAAGATTTCGGGCAGAGCCAACTCATCCTTTTCTGGCATATAAATGGCGTAGATTGTATCATCCCCCTTTGCCGTATAAGCTATTTTCCCTTCCTGAAAAGGTGCAACAGGGACGGTTTCATATATTGCCTCACCGTTGGTATTCAGCCACTTACCCATTGCTTCAAGACGCTGATAGACGGCGGGTTCAAATTCTCCCTGACCGCTTGGGCCAACACCCAAAAGCAGGTTGCCTCCTTTGGCCACAATCTTAACCAACAGTTGAACCAGTTGTTGGCTTGATTTGTAACGATCATTTGGTACCCAACCCCATGCGTTTCCCATCGTGATACAGCTCTCCCAGGGAACCTCCAGGGCTTTTTCAGGAGTATTTTGTTCGGGGGTCAAATAGTTTTCATAATCTCCCTGAACCCATCGATCAACAACAAGCATCCCTGGTTGGGCTTTTCGAGCTCTTTCAGCAATGGTCTTCATGTCGATATCCATGTCATAAGGATATTTGCAAAAGTCAGATACCCTATCATCTATTGCAGACTTTGGCAAAACCCAACATCCATCCAGCCAAAGAATATCCACCTTACCATATTCAGTGGTAATCTCATTGATCTGGTTTTGAGTGTAATCAACAAATTTCTGCCACCGTTCAGGGTGTTTAGTAATATTATAGCTGGGATTTCTGTCTGATGGAGGATAATATGGCCACCAGAAATAAGGTGTGGTCCAGTCGGGCTTTGAAAAGTAAGCTCCTACCACTAATCCCTCTTTCCGACTGGCATCCATGATTTCTTTGTAAACGTTAGCTTTTGGGTTTGATGAAAATGCACAACCGGGATCTGTCACCTTGAAGTCAGTGTATTTAGTGTCGTACAAGCAAAATCCATCATGGTGCTTGGTGCTGTAAATCATATATTTTGCTCCGGAACCTTTAAAGGCTTTGGCCCATTTTTCGGGATCAAACTGTACCGGATTAAACCTGGATTTTGTATTCCGATAATCGCGTGCATATTCATAATAATCATCATATCCGCGTCTTGATACCCAGTCTTCCGGACAAAGTCCCCACGATTCAACTGTTCCCAATTCAGAGTACAATCCCATGTGGATCAGCAGCCCAAATTTGTATCCTTGCCAATCTTTTAAATTGGCCATGACAGCTGGATCTTTGGGCCAAACGTAGGTCTTCTCATCGGTTTGAGACTGTGCTTTTTGAACCAATAGTCCGATAAGTAAAAGGGATGTAAGGAAAAATGATTTGTGAAGTATTTTCATTGTCTAATCAATAAGTGCACCGAAGATAACCAAGTTTCAGGATAAATGGGAATTGCTATATTTATGCAGATAAAATAAGCTAATTATTTATGAAACAAATTCTTCTGTTCAGCATCCTGATTTCCTCAATGTTGATTCCTGTGAATGGACAAGACATGATTTCTCAATTGGATTCAACAATCCTTAATTCATTTGATCAGAATGGTCCTGGTGTAACAGTACTGATTAAACACAAAGGAGAGGTGATTTACCATAAAGGCTTTGGAATGGCCAATGTTGAGCAAAATGTTAAAATGGATGCCGGACATGTATTCAGGATAGGTTCCATTACAAAGCAATTCACCGCATGTGCTATTTTGAAATTGGCTGAGGAGGGCAAGCTTTCATTGGCAGATGATCTTCAAAAATACCTTCCTGATTATCCGACTCAGGGACAGGTTATAACTATTGAGCACTTGCTGACTCACACTTCAGGCATTAAGAGTTACACCGGTTTGCAAGAATGGACTTCTGAGCTTCAGCGAAAAGATTTTACGCCTATTGAATTAATTGAATATTTTAAGAGAGATTCCCTTGATTTCATTCCGGGAGAGCGCTTTATGTATAACAATTCAGGCTACTTTATTTTGGGTTATATTATTGAAAAGGTCTCAGGGTTAAGCTATGAAGACTTTATTGAAACCAGGTTTTTTAAGGCTCTTGGAATGGATGATTCCCGATATGATCATCCAGAGGAAATTATCCCAATGCGGGTGGCAGGCTATAATCGAGATGGGTCAAGTCTCCAGAATGCCAACTACTTAAGTATGACTCAACCCTATTCTGCGGGATCACTTATGTCAACTGTTTATGATCTGTCAAAGTGGTATGAGGCGGTATTTTCTTATCAAGTTATTAAAGAAGAGAGCCTGAAACTGGCACATACAGCTTTTGAACTCAATAATGGTAAATCTACAGGATATGGATACGGATGGTTTATTGGAAACCGTCTTGACCGGCAAACAATTGAGCATGGTGGAGGAATAAATGGTTCTTTAACTAAGGACTTGTATTTTCTTGAGGATGATTTATTTATAGCAGTGTTCTCTAACTGTACTTGTTTCCCTCCGGATCCCCTGGCTCTCAAACTTGGAGCAAGAGTTTTGGATGTTGATACATCCCGGAAAGAAATTCCTTTGACGGATGAGCAAATGAAAAGATTTATCGGTGAATATGAGTTGATGGAGGGATTTGTACTTACAGTTACTCTTAAGGATAATCAGCTGATGATTCAGGCTACAGGACAGGGGATAAGTCCGGTTTTCCCGGAATCTGAATATTTATTCTTTTCAAAACTAGTGGATGCACAAATTGAGTTTGTTATGGAGGATGATGTTGCCTCAAGTTTGATTTTGTTCCAGAGTGGCGCCAGAATAGAAGGGAAGAAAATCAATTAGTGAATACAGTTGACAGGATTTTTTCGTGGAAATCTATATCGATCAGTCTTTGAATAGGACCGTTTATGGTATTTCCTGCATTGATCAGATAAATTATATAGCTGTCTTCTTCGGGATAATACCAGGCTTCAGTTGAGTATCCGGGTAAGCTTCCTGAATGTCCCATGGCTATTCCGTAGGTTTTCATAAGTTCCAGGCTTGTTGGCCTGACGATATCGGCCGCCAATATTGACTTTAAAAGAGTATATAAATCTACCACAGAGCTTACCACACCGCCTGATCCGGTTTGTCCTGATGCAATTGTAAGGGATAAATCTGTGGCATTTTCCAGTTTCCCCTTACTATACCTGTCAAAATAACCGTTAGCCATTCCCCGGCTGTTTAAAGTGTAATAGTCAGTTTCTCCTTTATAATATGTTTTCTCTAAACCCAACCTTCTGAACAAACGAAACGAATAGTAGTCTGCATGTCCTTTGGGATAAACCTGATCCATTATCAGGGTTAGTATTTCATAATTCGAGTGAGAATAGTCGTATTCTGAACCTGGAGAGAATTTTGAAGATTTGCCATAAACATATTTTTCCAGAACATTTTCGCGGCTGAAATCCATGTCTTTATTGTTGAGCAAATCCAACGTAGCATTTGGATTATCAGAATAGTCGGGTATACCTGATTTGTGACTGAGTAGATGAGCAATTGTGACCTTTTGAGAGTTTGGTATTTGTCCGCTAATATCCACAGGCAGATAATCAGCAATTTTGGCATCCAAATCCAGTATTTCATCTTCTGTCATTAGCATTGCTGCAGTGCCACAAAACAACTCTCCTGCACTTCCTAAGGGCATTATATGGCAAGGTTCAAGAGGCAATCCATTTTCAATTTCTGCGACACCACTGGCTCCTGCCCATATATTTTCACGCTTTTTTGCAATTAACACAGCAATGCCCGGGATTCCCATACCGGTGTATTGATCAAGAACCTGCTGGTACAAATCATTTTTTGGATGATCTTCTGAAAGCTCTCTCCAGGAACAATTGGTGGTTGGGAAGTGGATTGCATCTTTGGTACAGGATAAACCTATAGTAGCCAGAATCAATATTATTATCGTGCGCCTCATTTTGCTGAAGACTTTAAATGATACCGAATTCCCAGTTGCAGAAAATTGGATGGAAGGATGAGACTGTCGTCATTATAAAAAAGCTCAGCACTTACCTGGTAGGAGGCGTAAATCATGGCTAACTGGGTTTGATATCCCAGGAGGATTTTAAGATTCACTGTAGGTCGAATCTTTCCTAAATCTCTTGCCAGAGTATATCCTCCATCAACCAGTTCATAGATTTCTTTCGGATGAAAGCTGTGAGATATTCCGATTCCACCTTCCAGACTGATATTAAGGGATTTTCCGATTAGCAAATCTCTGCCTGTATG
>JAYEFL010000148.1:32668-37520 GCA_034658635.1 Bacteroidota bacterium
TTGCCAGAGTATATCCTCCATCAACCAGTTCATAGATTTCTTTCGGATGAAAGCTGTGAGATATTCCGATTCCACCTTCCAGACTGATATTAAGGGATTTTCCGATTAGCAAATCTCTGCCTGTATGTGTTTGTAGGACATATCCGGATCCGGCTGAATTGTTTTGATAAATATTTAACCCCATAGTCTGATACCAAGAGCTGGTTCCTTGGTGAGCATAATACCGGCTAATTTCAAAAAAGTAACTTGAATGGGGAGGGAAACCCAGCATTTCATGAAAGGGCAATCCAACTTGCTGACGACCCAGGGCTGCACTGATACTGAAAGGTGAGTTAGATGCAGATTGTGCATTTGCTGAATTCAGAATACTGAATAGCAAAATCCCGATCAGGCATAAGTGTTTCATCAGTCCATTATTTAAAGTGATAAAGGAAGGTTATAACTGCATCAAATACCGGTCTTTTTTGATCCTTGATTTCCATTACAACATGGAGTTGCGCCTTGGCGACCCCTCTTAAGTCCATGATAGACAAAAGTTTAACTCTAACACGAATCTGGTCATTCACCCTGACAGGTATTCCGAATTTTAACTTATCAATACCATAATTTACCTGAAGTTTTACGTTTTTAACTTCCACCAAAGAGTTCCAATGACTGGCCAAAAGGGCAACTGTCAGGTATCCGTGAGCAATTGTTGTACCGAACGGAGATTCTTTTGCGGCCCGTATAGTATCTGTATGTATCCACTGTTGATCATTAGTTGCGTCTGCAAACATGTTTATCTGTGCCTGATTAATTGTTTGGAAATCAGACATGCCAATTTCCTTACCAACATATGCTTCAAATTCTGCGTAGCTGTTGATAGTAACTTTACTCATACTGTTTTGGTTTAATGTTGAAGTGTAATGATAGTGAAAATTCGGGACTCGGGACTCGGGACTTGGGGACTCGGTTTCTCGGTTTCTCGGTTTCTCGGTTATTGCTTATTTTTATTGTTCTAACACTAATTTTATGAGTTCTATACACAAATTTGTTTTTAGCTTTTTGATTGCTCTGTCTTTGGGGGTTTTTGTTTTTGCTCAGGATGTTGGGTATCCTGATGAGTTGATTACCCGGCCTGAGCGTACTCAGTATTTGGAAACTTCTCTGCATTCAGATGTGATTCGTTTTGTTGATGCTTTGAATGGTAATAGTGATCTGGTGCACATTGAAATTATGGGCACTAGTTATTTGGGGAAGGATTTACCTCTGGTGATTATGGCAAATCCTAAGGTTGTTAGTCCGGAGGAGGCTATAAGCAGTGGAAAACCTATAATTTATATTCAGGGAAATATTCATGGGGGAGAAGTCGAAGGTAAGGAAGCATTAATGATTTTAATGCGAGAGATGGTATTTGGAATGAAAAACTACCTCCTGGATAATCAGATATTGATATTCTGCCCCCTTTTCAACCCGGATGGTAATGATGCCCTTGGACCAAATAACCGGTCGAATCAGGATGGTAGTCCTTACCTGGCCGGGCAGCGGGCCAATGGGCAGGGTTTTGATCTCAACCGTGATGGCTTGAAGCTTGAGACTGTTGAGTGTAAGGCCCTGTCTGTCAATGTAATAAAAAAATGGAATCCTGATATGTTTGTTGATCTCCATACCACTAATGGAACCTGGCATGGATATGCTATTACCTATTCCCCCGGAATTGCAACAGCCGGACATCCGGGGACCATGGATTACATGAATGATCAATTACTGCCATGGCTTTCTGAGAAAGTTCGTCAGAGGGCTGGTTTTGATACCTTTATGTATGGGGGTTTTTATGAATATCCACCAAGAAATTATTATGGTATGTATCCTGAGCCTCGCTATCTAACCAATAGCTTTGCTCTGAAAAACAAGCTATCCTTGCTTGTTGAGACTTTCTCTCATGATCACTTTGAAAAGCGGATTCTGAGTAATGTTAATTTCTTAACCAGCCTGCTGGAATACACAAATGATCATGCTGATGAGATAAGGGATTTGCTATCCGTAATTGAAAATGAAGTGGTTCAGGAAATACAGGATGCAGGAGGGGATTTGCTGCGGGGAACAGAGTTTCAATATGCTGATCACCCACCTTCCGGAGACTTATTAGCTTATGAAATTAAATCAGGGAATCATACATCGAAACGATTGTGGTTCAATAATGTCATTTTTCATTTTAATCATCAGGCTACCAGTGAGGCTAAGGTGCCCAAGGCTTATGTCTTTCCGGCTGAAATGACTGGCTTAGCTCAAAAGCTTCTGGAACATGGCGTAGAAATCAGCCAGTTAGAAAGTGAAACAAACTTTCAGGGTGAACAGTATTCCGTTACCCGATTGAATAATCAGGCTCGCTCATACCAGGGGCATTATCCGGCTTCCCTGGAGGGTAATTTTGAGAATGTGCAGATCTCAATGCCGGCTGATGCCTGGTATGTGGATATGGCCCAACCCCTGGCATATTTGGTATTTTATTTACTCGAACCAGAGGCTGATGATGGATTAGTATTTTGGAACTATTTTGATGATTATCTCAATGCGAGAAATGTTGGAACGAACCGGGTACCATTTCCGGTTTTTAAAGTGCTGGAAAGTTCAAGCGCCCTTAACGGGAATACAGTTCAGGGAATAGGCATTTCTTTTAATTCCGATCAGAGGGCTATAATTCTTTCCGGAATGTCAGCTTCTGCCAGTTTAAAAACTGTTGAGATGGTTAGTGCTGGTGGACAGATACTGTTTCATCATAAAATACCGATATCTTATAGCTATTATTATTTGCCAGTTAATGGTTTAGCAAGAGGAATTTATTTTATCAGATATTATCAGGATGGGAAGATAGTTACAAAGAAGGTTTTTGTGAGTCATGCCGAGTAAACTATCAGGATTCTGTTTCTCATTGCTGAGCCAGGATCAATTCCCAGTACTCTTCCAGGTGCTTATTATAAATATCCCGGGGAGTGGCCTTGTATTTTACACTAAGAGAAGCGGCAATTCCGACAGCTGCTCCCATTTGTCCGGTTGTAAGCATAACCCGTGGACCGCCTAGTCCAATGTGGGAGCAGCTAAAGCAGCGACCTGCCATAAAGAGATTCTCTACATCTTTTGAATAAAGGCTCCTATAAGGAATATAATACCGACCAGCATGGTAAAACATTGCATCGGTGAGGAAATCAGGAATGGACTCATTCAGGATGTTCTGGGGATAATGGACGTCAACTTCACGAATTTCGACTACAACAGAATCAGCAAATTCTCGATTCTCACGTGCATCGTTAAAAGTATAAATATGGTCGCCCACCAACCTTCTGGATTCTCTTTTGCCAAGTAAGTGCGACATCCACTCAAGCTTCAGGTTTTCATTTCCGGGCTTTTGTTTTTCGTTGTAAAAGGATCCGATTATGGCTTTCAACATATGGTCGCGGATTGCCTCACCATCATCGATTTGATGATAATCTAAGCTGATAAACTCCCAGTTCCAGGTGCCCTTTTTTGCTGCATAGCTTCCGGCAATTTCAATAGCCCATGGAACCGAAGGGAAAATGCTGATTGTGTCATCTGTGCATGTACGCCATAATACTGAAGCGCCCATCACGCCATCATCAGCAACTTCCGGACTCCAGATTTCACCAAATTTCTCCCATCCTTCATTATAAGTATTCACACTTTCGCGTCCGTAAAAGTATTCAGCTCCTGCCCAGTAACCTATCCATCCGTCGCCTGTACAATCGACAAAATATGGTGCAGAAAAACGCATTTGTTCGCCGCTTGATGTTTGTTGGGCATCAATTGCAGTTATTTGGTCTCCTTTGGTTTCCGTGTTATATGCCCGCCAGTTTAAGAAAAGATTAATATTCTCATAGCTTTTCATATGCTGGTGTCTCTTTTCCTCATCTTCATATGCTTCTGGTGAACCATTTGGGTAATGTTTTGTATCCAGCTTTTTCAGAATTCTTTCAAACTTGCCATAGATACCGAGTGTATGAACACGAATCTCACTGCTTGCGTTACCACCGAGCACTGGTCGGTCATGAACCAAAGCCACCTTAAGACCATGTTCTGCTGCTGAAATAGCAGCTGCGCATCCTGCAATACCACCTCCCACCACTACCAGATCAAAGCTTTTTATTGTCTCTGGAATTCTTTGGGTACCAAGCTGGGTTTTTCTCCACCTGTTCAATTTCTCTTTTTCTGATGGGGGAGCTGTCTTATCCTGACTGATCCAGATAGCATCACAGCGTCCATTAAAACCGGTTTTATCCACCAGTCTTAGAATTTTTTCGCCTGGATCTAACTGAATTTCTCCTGCCTTTTCCCAGCCCCATATTTCTGATTTTCCAAGGGGATTAGCTAGCTCCTTATCTCCAATCGAAAGCGTAAACAGTCCGGGTGCTTCCCAAGGCCCTGGAGCCCAGTTCAAGGTTCTGACCCAGATGTAATATATCCCTGATTCAGTGATGTCTATTTGGCTTATTGCATCTACTACTGGTTCTCCCATTCCGTGTGCCATCAGATAGGGCGAACCCATTTGTTCAACAAATTGAGGGTCAACAATCCACCCTCCTTTTTGGGTAAAGCTCTCTGCCTCAATAAAGATTCCGGAGTCAGATTCACAGGCTGAGAAAAGAATTAAACCGAGAATGCAAAATAATTGAAGGTTTTGGATCATTTTAGTTGGGTTAATAACAGTTTCTTAAATTCTACCTCTGATCCTTCAGCTTGCAAGGCAATCTGCCCTTTCCAGGTAGTGCAATCATATCCAAAATTCACAAGATCACCATTTACCCATACTTCAATAGTATCTGCCCGGCATTCTAATTTCATTTCATTCCATTCCCCC
>JAYEFL010000149.1:0-3103 GCA_034658635.1 Bacteroidota bacterium
TATGAAATGTGAAATCTTTGGCGCATAAATAAATAAAACACTTCCGCATATAATATATATGAGGGGAGATAAATAAAACGCAAGGTCTGCAGTATGCGATTTTTTGAATAATGTTGCTAAATGTGGAAGATAACTTAGTCCCATTACACCGAAGAAAATCCCTAAAAGCCTTAAACAGAGTATGACGAATTCTTTCTTTTTCATACCGCTTTTCCTTTATTGATATTCATCTAACGGCTTAAATCAGCAGCGCGGTAGCGTCTGCTGGATTTAATTGTTGGACGAAGCCGCTACGCGGCAAGCAAATAACGCCCCAAATTCATATAAGTATTGTAACCTCCTGTCTTTTTGCAATAAAAAGAAGATGCTCTGTCAATATCGACAGATAAAACTATTTTACATTCAGGAGGTTTCAATGAACACCAGTCTACCAGATGATCCGAAATTCAACAAGTATTACGAAAAACATGGCAAATATCTAAGATTAAAAGGGTTGCAGCCAAAGACCATCGAGGCATATTCCAGGGCCATCAGGCGTATCGGCAACTATTTTGATGCGAGAGTAGATCACCTTACCTCTGATCAATTGCTGGATTACTTCAATGATCTTTTACAATCACATTCATGGAGCGCTGTCAAACTTGATCTGTATGGCCTGAAATTTTTCTACACCAATGTGTTAAAAAGGACATGGGAAGATATTCCACTGATAAAGCCACCAAAGGGAACGCGCATTCCGGATATCTTGACAATCGAACAGGCAAATCAGCTTTTTGACGCAACGAATAAATTGAGCTACAAGGTGTTTTTCTTCACCATTTACAGCATGGGCTTGCGTCTGGGCGAAGGTATTAAGCTGACGGTTGGTGATATCGATTCGGTTAATATGCGGGTGCATATCCGTGATGCAAAGGGCAACAAAGATCGCTTGGTGCCGCTTCCGGAAAACACACTCCGTATCTTGAAAGATTTCTGGTATGTTCATAAACACCCTGTATTTATTTTTCCAAACCGGAAAAGAGGGCTGAACAACGCCCATCTGGTGGATTCACCTCTTGACAGGGGAGGGATACAGACTGCCATGAAAGCGGTTGTACAACAGATCGGCATTAAAAAAAAATCTCATGTCATTCGCTGCGCCACAGTTATGCAACGCATTTGTTGGCGGCTGGAGTTGATCTTATTGAATTACAAAAGATCCTTGGCCATTTCAGCTTGCTGACCACCGTCAAATATACCCATCTCACCCCAAAAACTCATACCAACTCCTGCCACAAAATAAATGCGCTGATGGACAGCTTTAATCTCAACTGGGGAGGGATAAAATGATTCTGCTCTCCTCAATAATAAATAAGTTTGAAGGCCGGTTTTTTGATCGATACAAGGCGGCTATCCTGCCATCCCACATAAAAGCTCTATGGGCTATGAAACGCTGTAGAAAAGAGCATGGTCCGCATATGCTGGCCCGGTGCACCAATGAAAACTGTGGAAAGCTGACGTATATTCCACATTCATGCGGCCACAGGAGTTGTCCTCATTGCCAGAATCATGAAGGGTGGCAATGGATTGAAAATCAGCTAAGCAAACAGCTTCCAGCCGAGTATTACCTGCTCACCTTTACCTTGCCAAAACAGTTGCGTAAACTTGCATGGATGAATCAAAAATTGGTCTATTCCCTGATGTTCCTATGTATACAGGAACTCCTGAAGACTTTTACACTCAATGATCGGCAACTGCGGGGAACAGCAGGTTTTACGACGATACTCCATACCCATTCAAGAAGGCTCGATTATCACCCCCATATACACGTTGTGATGCCTGCGGCGAGCATCGATATGAAAACCGGATTGTGGCGCGTCAAGTCCGGAAAATATATATTCAACCATAAGGCATTGGCGAAAGTCTTCAGGGCAAAATTACTCAAAGTGCTTGTGGAAAATAATCTGCAAGTACCAAAAGGTTGTCCGAAAGAATGGGTTGTTGATTGCAAAAGCGTCGGAAATGGCGATAAAGCATTAATCTATCTTGGGAAATACCTTTATAAAGGCGTCATCCAGGAAAAAGATATACTGAAATGCGAAAACGGGATGGTCACCTTCGGGTATATCTGTTCCAGGACGAAAAAATATCAGACCCGAACCGTTACAGGGGAGTATTTTCTATGGTTGTTGATGTGCCATGTCCTCCCCAAAGGCTTTCGTAAAACTAGATGCTATGGATTTCTGCATCCATGCAGCAAGAAGGTCATCAAGCTGTTACAGCTCATTCTTCGATTTGATCCCTGCATGATGCTCAAAAAACTGAAACCAAGAGCTAAAATCATCTGCAAATGTTGTGGTGCGGAAATGAGCATCATCCGCACGATGATACCTGCGGGCCAAGTGCAACAAACGATTTATTCAACGTGATCAAAGGAGATTTTGCTGTGATCTGACACTTAATCCACACAACTGCATTATTAAAATATTTCGATTCTGATCGGCCATGGACAGGTATGCAAAAAATATGGCTCATTTTGCGTATAAGAAGCACTTTTAGTCAAAATACAGTTGAAGAAACCGGAATGAATTTCAGGCAGCAACCTTCAATCAACCCCTCTCTTTAAATCAGCACAATCTCAAAAAAGATATTTTCTATACTGCTAAACCGGGCTTGTCCAACAAACGGTTCAGATTGTGGTTCGTTCCTCACACAATCTAACCTTATTCGTTATGCAATTCTTTTGGCTTTCTTTTTTCTTTAATTTCATTAATTATATTTATTTAATCACTTCTTGTTACGTCGATGTAAGTGTCAGGTATTGATATGGAGCCATTAGCATTAATATGGAACTTCTCAAAATTAATACTAATAATCCTGTATCCTCTTGTATTTAATTCCTTTACCAACTCAGAATAGAGTGAGGTTGTTTTTAAAGCTTCACTGTAAGAGGCTTTTAATGGCTGAAGTTCAGGCTTATGCAGAACACTTCCAGAGGAATTTATTGCAAGATCAAGTTCTTTGGGCATCTTATCCCTGTAAAACTTCATAAGTTCTGAATTCGTTTTTTGTGATGAGATACCAATTAAACGTATGTTCAGTTGGTCATTAGAAAATTTTAATA
>JAYEFL010000150.1:0-3083 GCA_034658635.1 Bacteroidota bacterium
GGCCACAACGGCGGTGGCGCTGGTTGAAGGTCACTGCATAGCCGGTGAGCAGCCGTCGCATGATGCCTGCAATCGGTTCCTTGCCGGTTTTTAAAAGCAGGTGAAAATGGCTGGGAATCAAAGCCCAAGCATAGCAGGGTGTGGCGCTCTTTTGCAAAACAGAGCCCAGCCTTTCTATAAACCGGTTTCGATCCGTATTGTCTCTGAAAATATTGCGCCGTTCAATGCCCCTGCAGATGATGTGATGCAAGGCGCCAGGGCATCTATTCTTGCTTGTCGTGGCATAGACGACTCCTCCCATAAACAAATGAAAAAAGAAACGCGTAATTTCAACCCCGTCCCCCTGTTCCGCCGTTCCCCTGTTCAGCGTCCCCCTGTTCCGCGCAGCTCCTTTTATCATTAGCAATAAATTTTAAATAATTGACAACCAATTAGTAATATGCGAAATTATTTTAGATTTATTTATAAAATATCCGGCATGTTATTTAACATTAACATGGGAGATCTTATAATGTAACGCTTTTTAGACTTTTGTGCGCATTTTTAATCTCAATATACGTCCTGATTGTACTATATTTATTGTAATATCATAATGATAGATAAATAATGCAAAAAATAATATACGGCTAAATAGCCGCGTATTAGAAATAGGCGGCTATTTAGCCGTATTTCACATTTCAATATTAAACAAGGATAAGTACTAACGCTTTGTATTGTTTATGCTTGTTAACTCTGTAGCGGTAAATAGCCGTAATTAATTACGGCTATTTGGCCGTCTAATCTATGTTAGCCAAGAAACTAATGGAATCATTGATCGAGCATCAGAGGTATCCTATAACATTGCCATCTATCTTGTGAAGGATTGGTGGAGCAAAGATTTGGATATACTCGGACATGATCGCTTGGGTGAGGAGAAACGCATCTCAACACATGGCTTCACCTGGTCACCCAAAAAGGTCATCTCCGGTGAAGCTTGTTTTTTGAATGTTGCTACAAAAAGAGGGGGGGAATTATGAGAAATCGAAGTTTCGCTTTTCAGGTCATCCTAATCATTTTGGCAGCTCTTATCGGCTCAGCCCAAGCAGGAGGTGCTCAAAACCTTTATCGCAACAAAGACTATGCTTTCAGCATTCTGTTTCCAACTGGATGGCAGCAAAAAGCAGGCCAGACACCCAGCACCGTGGTGGTTTCCAAAAACCAGGAAGGGGACTCAATCATCATTCAGGTCCGACAGTTACCCCAAAATGTCACTTTAGACGAATTTCCAGATAGCGAATTACAGGCTGTCATTATAGATGCATACAACGAACTTAAGCGCCGTTTCAGCGATGCCACGTTGCAGGATTCCGGAATCACGCATATCAGCAACAGAAAAGCCATTTGGATGTTGTACAGCTATTCCATTAAAGAAGCATTTGCGACCATAAAAGTCACCACCATGTATTACCAAGTCTGGCATGAAGGCAAACTTTACGGGATTCTGTGTAGTGCACCGTCTGGACGGTACGACTTGGTATCAAGCACTCTCTTGAATTCTGTTCGTAGCTTCATTTTCGAAGATCGTTCATGGTATCGGAAATGACAATGGAAGAAATGCTGGCAGCTTCAAACCTCTATGTTGTTTTGTAAGGCAGTTTGCTCGACGTAATTGCCAAGTGACGATGAGATCAAAATATTGTGACCGGATAACGAGGCGGTGTACCAGATCGCTGATAAATTCGACTCCCGGTGATTTTTTTGTTAGCCATAAGTGAGATTAAGAAAGTATGGAAAATCCAGATTGTTGTAAAGATTGTGGATACAAATTTAGCAATGAAAGAAATGGCAGGGTTCCATGTCCTGTGTGTGGTGGCAAAAATAGAAAAATGTCGCCTATCGTTAATGATGGTATTAATTTGTCAGACTCTGCTGGTTGGAAATCGACAAGAGAATTTTACGAAAAGAATAGAGCTTTGCTCTTGGTGGTGATAGCCATAACAATCATATCACCCTTTCTTGGACTTTTATTGGTAGGGATTCCCGGGCTGATTCTTGGGCTTTTGTTGGGTGGAGTATCTTATTTTTTAGGGCCGTGGGCAACAACAAAAGTGCGGGAAATTGAAAGAGGCTAAGAGGCTAACCAAAGCATTGAGAAGGACGCGCAAAAAGCGCGCGCCTCTCATGCCTGCCGTTATGTGGCTTCAACAACAAAGGAGGGATCACATGAAAAGATTTATCAAAAAAAGTATTCTTATTTTATGCTTGGCGGTTTTAATGGCTTTCTCATTTGCGTCTGAAAGTGTTTCTTTTCTTAAAGGTGATATTAATGATGATGAAAAAATCGATTTGTCAGAATCTGTTCATGCTTTACAAGTCGTGGCAGGTCTGAAGACATCAAACATGACAAAAATCATTAATGTACCCTCTGATTTTCCGACTATTCAGGAAGCTATAAACATGGCTGTTGCGGGTGACACTATAAATATAGTTGCAGGTACATACAATGAAAAATTAACTATCATGAAGAGCAATATAAAATTGCAAGGAGCAGGTAGAGACAGTACCATTATAAATGGGAATAGCACTACCGACCCTACTATAAGCATTTTAAATTCGACAGGAATTGAAATCAGCGATTTTTTAATAAAAGGTGGTAGGTACGGGATAAGATTGCAATATTCTTCGGTGTCTTGCAAAAATAATAGAATAGAAAATAATACTAAGTTTGGCGTAAGGGCATTTTATAATTCTTTCATAGAAATTGGCAATACCCTTATTAAATTGACAGATGGCGGCGGCATATCTGTTGATGATGGTGCTGTTGCATGGATTGATAAATCTGAAATTACTCAAAACACAGGGAGAGGTTTAAGTGCAACCAGTGCTGGTTTTGAAGTTACAGAATGTATCATCACAAATAATGGTGAGAACGGCATACAATCCCATGATTCAAGCGTTCGTATATATGACAGTGTGATATCAAATAATACAGGAGATGGTATAGACGCTTGGAATGGTTCCCGAATTACACTATATGGAACTGAAGTAAAATCAAACACGGATTGCGGACTTATGATAGGCGGTCATTCAACTGCTCATCTTGG
>JAYEFL010000151.1:0-3078 GCA_034658635.1 Bacteroidota bacterium
GTTTACATTTGAAAGAAGGTGGTGATTCCGGTTTCGAAGGCAAACTCGGCGGCGACCGTCACAGTTATGGATTCTTTGTCAGTGTTGAGAGCAGCGGCTTCTTCTGGACATCCTCATCATACACCTATAATGGGGCCAATGACGGTTGGGTTCGGGAGCTTTGCGCCTGCACCAATGCTCTTGACAAGATACATTTCAGCAAAAAAACCGGGGTTTCGGTGAGGTGTATTAAGGATATGTAGAGCTCCTAATCTTTCACACAACGGAGAATCCAAGAGTTATTTTTAGCTCATTTATCATTCTCTCATGCTTCGCGGGATTAGCTTTTCTGAGCTTTTGAATGTTTAGTAATTTCCACCTTACTGCAGGTAAGTCTTTTATCGCTTCAGGAGGGAATAAGCCCCATTCCGGGTCTCCCATTTCAAAGCTTAATAAGAACTTTTTATCGTATTCAGTGAGTCCTTGCAGTATACTGTCAATCAATGTTTTCCTGGTATGTTCATAATCTTCATAAGTAAATTCATCAGTGGTCATTCCGGCAAATTGGTTTTCAAATGCCGACTTCTGGTCTTTCAATATTGGTGAGAGTAATTCATTAATAGGTTTATAATGGCTTATCAGGCCTATCTTAAAACCTTCCCATATTTCATCAGTGAAGCCCTCATTCTCAAGCAGGAGCTTTACGTCAAAAATATCACGGGGATGCTGCCTGTCAATAGCAGCACAAATTTTACCTCCATATAGCTCAGCAAATGACACAACATTAATGGCCGCAAATTTTCCAAATTTATCCTGTACTGAATCAACTACCTGCATTAACTTAGTAGGAAATATGTGTCCCCTGGTAATTGTATTGACTTCAATTTTAATTTGAGCATTCTTGCCTTGGCAATTCAGTTTTGCATCAGTGCCAGTATTTAGAGAAACTGCATGCACTTTTATTCCAGAGAGATATTTTTCAATATCTACAGACATACGAGGCATATTCCTGATAAAAAAGTTGATAGCAGTACCTCCTTTTAGCGCAAATATTTCTTCTTTAGCAATATAGGGCAATACTTGTAGCAATAAATCGACTTGTGCTTTATAGACTTGCAAAATCATAATTGCGCCAGTTCTTTGGGAATTGAAATCAAATATTTTGCACAATAAACTCCATTCTCTGCCAACATACGGTTGCCCTTTCCCAAATTGAAATTATCTGTTTTGAGGAACTGAAACCATTGGTGGTTTACTTTCTCTGCCATGTATAAAAATAGTCGCTTTACTTTAATGGAACTACAATTTATCAATAGTTCAGAAATAAGTTTGGGTTTCAAATTGACCAAACCCTCGAATAAATGATAGCACTCAAGCAAATCAAACACTTTGGGAGCAAGGAGCAAGCACTCCATAATTGCCCGTTCAGGGGTTGATACACTTACCGGAATAGATTTAATATCTACTTCCATTAATGCAATATCATTGGGCAAAAAATTACTGTGTTTATGAAGTATCTTATAATTCCAATTGTAATCAGAAAACCATTTTGGCAGTTTTGTTTTTACTGGGGAAAATAGATGCAATGTTTCATTATTCAGCCTGAAATAGTGACTGTAGCCTTGAAGGGATAATGCAGATAGCCCACCAACATGAATCTGTATTTTTGATTGCTTTTGTATTGCATTTAATGCTCCCTGCCACTCAATATTGTCTCCTGGTTTCTTGTATGCACCTCTTCCCAAGGGTTCTAACCAAGCACTCTCTAAATAGTATTTTTTTAGGTTTCTCGATATCCCCAACTTTTCCAGCCATGAAGCGGTAACAACATGACCGGGCCGTAGTATCTGGAAGAGGGTCTTTAGTTTGCTTTCGTTTTGCGTAGTCATACTACTCTAATTTTAACAAAATTAATAAATTATATCAAAAGTGAAAAGATATTTTATTAGTATTTCCCTTTTTAGGGTAGTTATACTACGCAAAGAGCGGTATTTGTAAAATATTGACAATTGGTGTGCATAAGCTATGTAACAGAATTCATTTCAGCAAAAATAGCTTCCTCCGGGTGTGTATGTTATACACTTGAGAATCAATGACCGGGTAAAAAGCAAAACAATTCAGATACTATAATGAGGGGCATGATGATGAAAAAATTATTCATAGTTGGAATCTTACTATTGTGCTTTTACAATGGTTTTCTCAAGAATCCGTTTGTCGTGATGATTCTATTAGATTGCAAACACAAGACTATCGTGGAGAGCATTTTTGGCAACAATCTTCAAATGGTATTGATTGGAGCAGAATTTCAGGAGAATGATGAAGCAAATATAGCCCTTTACGGAGGCTTATATGATTGGGATGAAATGATGGATTATTCCAATGAAGAAGGAGCCCGGGGCATCTGTCCTGAAGGCTGGCACATTCCAACAGTAAGTGAATGGAATGATTTAGATGAGTTCTACAAAGACCGTGATGCTGGTTTACATTTGAAAGAAGGTGGTGATTCAGGCTTCGAAGGCAAACTCGGCGGCGACCGTCACAGTTATGGATTCTTTGTCAGTGTTGAGAGCAGCGGCTTCTTCTGGACATCCTCTTCATACACTTACAACGGGGCCAATGACGGTTGGGTTCGGGAGCTTTGCGCCTGCACCAATGCTCTTGACAAGATCCATTTCAGCAAGAAAACCGGTGTTTCGGTGAGGTGTATTAAGGATATGTAGAGCATCATAAAGCTAAACCAATGAACCTTTGAGATAGAAATCCGGTAGAATCCGCTTGATATACTTTATTTCAATACCTTCCACTTGCCACCTCTGGCGGAACCAATACGTTCTATTCTACCCTCTCTCTTCAGTTTATCAATATTCCACTCAATCCCCCGGCGAGATAATCCAATTTCAAGTTCAAGTTTTTTCATTGTAATACCGGGGTCTTCCCTCATTATCGATAAGATCTTCTCCACAGTTTTCTCCACAGTTTTCTCCACAGTTTTCTCCACAGTTTTCTCTGAAGCTTTTTGTGAATCACCCTTTGGTGTTTCAAGGAAGAATTTAACGATTGTTGAATCGAAACTTAAATCATAAACAGGCTTTGTTTTAT
>JAYEFL010000152.1:0-3049 GCA_034658635.1 Bacteroidota bacterium
TTTATTTTCCATGGCATATAAACTTTTTAACAAATATTCTTTCGAATAAAACAAATCTTTTTGTATCAAGCACCCTCCAAAATATATTCTACTATTGCTTTAACTCTTGGGAAAGCTACTTTCATTGCTTTAAGTAAATCTTTCCCAGACCAATCTTCTATATACTTTTTACTTACTTCAATTTTTGAATCAGAATCAAAATATCTAGCAATAATTGCAGAACTATATTCTGCAACAACTTCTTTCATTTTAGTTTCATTTGAAAATTCAGGAGTACCGTCATCATGTAAATAATAATCAACTGCGTGAGCCAATTCATGGTATAAAACTTCTTTATCATCAGAAGTAATCATAATGAGTTTTTTATCAGGACAAAAATAACCAGCCTCACCATTAGAAAGTCCTGTTTTAACAGTAACTCCGATGCTTTCAGCAATTTTTACCATATCGGGATGAATATATGCTTTGTTGATATCATATTCAGGAAGTGGATCACCTTTTGTTTGTTCATAACCAAATTCTGCCTGAACACCAAATCCTGTAAGCACAGGTTCTCCTGGTTTATTTTTATCTTTGAAGGTATAAGGTTTTGTAATATAAAAAGCTTTTTGCCCTTTAATTATCTGCCTTCCTACTTTCTGCCAGGATCGGAAAGATCTTGAATCACGATAACCATGCATTGTAGCAATGAATTGATTAGTCCAAGACCAATGAATTTGTGGTCTATCACCACCAAACATATTATATTCCAGGGTCTTTAGTGCAGTCATAGGGTTTTGCAGCTCCCTGGTCATATTATCAATTAAATCTTTATATTTCATAATGCTCCATCCTCTAAAAATGAATAGTATCCTTTGTTTGTAATAATAATATGATCAAGCACTTCAATTCCCACAATCTTTCCAGCTTCAAAAATCCTTTTTGTTATTTGTACATCCTCAGCACTGGGCTGCATATTACCGGAAGGGTGGTTGTGAGCAATGATAATAGCCGATGCATTATTGAATATAGCTTGTCTAAATATTTCCCTGGGGTGTACTAAAGTTCTGTTTACAAGTCCTACAGAGACAACAATCGTATCAATCACTTCATGGTTTCCGTTAAGGGAAATAGAAAGAAAGTGTTCTTGAGTTTTATATGCATACTTTTGTATAGAAGATAGTACATCGCTTGGTTGTGTAATTTTCTTGACTGGATTAACAGATTCCAAAGCGTAAAGTTGTTCTAGCAGATATTCCTTTGTGTAAAATAGTTCGTTCATTGCTTCCTCCTAAAAATGTATAATCTCCATTCATCCTACTTAAAACATTCTGTACAAGATATGAAAAAAGAAAAAAATCCGGGAGTAAACCCGGACTATGATTAAGCTGTTTTTGAGAACATCGGTTTAAACTCAACATGCTCTCCAACAATTTTCAATTTAGTTCTGTTGTTATTATTTTTATCTATCCATTTATCCTGGTCAATTCTGCCAACAACACGTACACCTCTACCTTTCATCAGGTATTGTGCACAATTGTCAGCAAGTCCTTGCCATACTTCAATATCAGTAAATATAACTTTTTGTACATATACATCATCCTTTTTGTAATATCTATTTGTTGCGATAGAAAAATGACAAACCGATGTGCCGTTTGATGTGATGTTTAATTTAGGGTCTGCTGTTAAATTACCTTCAAGCAGTACGCTGTTTAGATTGTTCATAATGTCCTCCAGAGAAATGATTTTTTTTGTGATGTTTCTGCAAGTCTAAAACATCAAATGACATCCGTTTCTGCATCCAGATACGATCTTCAATTTCCCAAAGATCAATATCCATAAGTTCCATACTGTAAGCAGCATCATTAAGTGGCAATATCTTCCTCCTTGATAATTAGATGAAGTCCTGCATTATCATCAACATAAAACATATCAGAATTGTTCACTGCCCATGAATATAAAGAATCCATTTGTAAAAACTTTTCTTTACATAGAAATAATTCAATTAAATCATTCCAGGTTAATAATGGACCATATTTAGGAATTTTAGGTTCCATGCACCCTCCTTTAAATATTCTATACAAAAAACTATAGGGGAATCTTTCTTCTAATTTGCCCGAACTTGTTCGGAATAGCAAATTAGAGTAAAAGTTCTTAATCCTTTTGATCATGACAACTCTACGCAGTTGCCCTATTCTCTTGTCCGGTTGGCGAAGCCTGCCGGACCGTTCTACTTCTTATTCTTAGGAGCAAAAATAAAATTACCAGGATACCGAAGTACCCTGGTATAAGAATCAACCTACTTTGTACTTGCTCATAAGGGAAGTATCAATGTATTCATTCCATTCCCAAATTGGAAAGATTCTTTCGACTTTCTCATCTGAACCGAAGTCACGACCGAGTGAAGGCAGAAAGTTATGATCTGTCTCATCGGTAATAAACTCTGTAGGTCTTGAATCATCACCGATAAAATCGATAACCTCGAATGGTTTGAAATCGTACATTGAAACAATCTGCCAGAAATCCTTGTCTGCTTCCGTAAGAAACAAGGTAGATTTGTATGATAGCTTCCAACAACCACTATGTGATAATCGGTAGCCATCAAAATAGTATGTACGATTTGATTTAAACCTCATGATTTGTTCACGAGGTTTATTTCGAAGGTTTTCTGCTATCTCGAACCGGTTCATAATTCGTTAACCATTACAACGTGGTAGAACTTAAACCACTGTGATGGAAAACGGCATTTACCGGTTTCAGGGATGAAAGCTGAAGGATATTTTCCTGAAGTATCGAGAAGTTTCAATGTGTATTTATCATCGTCACCTTCAAGAGTTATTCTGTCAGCTTCATCAGGTGTCAAGGCTGCTAGTTTAGCAATGCCCTGTGCTGTTTCACGAAACAAATCAAAGTCAAGATCGAAATGTTTCTGAATCATTGAGATGAAGCCGTAGAAGTTTCTGTTGAACTCAAGCTTAGCTTTTTCACCTAAGCCTCTGTTGTTTGCGATAAACTCAAGTGCTTCCATTGCTTCATCGAATGTCTCGTAGTCAGAAGGATTAAAGATGCT
>JAYEFL010000153.1:0-3046 GCA_034658635.1 Bacteroidota bacterium
CATCTTGATCTGTTCTATTGCGAAGGATGTATTATGGGTCCTGGTATGTCACCCGGTGGAAGAAAATTCATGAGGCAAACCCTGGTGAAGGAATACACTCATAAACGTCTTGGTGTAACCAATGAAAAGCAATGGTTAAAGGATTTAGAGGATTTTGCAGATATTGATTTATCCAGGACGTTCAAACCTGATAACCAGCGATTTCCTGCCCCTCCTGAAAAAAAGATCCGGGAAATTCTCAAAACCATTGGAAAACAAAATTCAGATCGGGTTGATCGCGGATGCGCTGCCTGCGGTTACAAAAGTTGTGAGGACTTTGCCATAGCAGTGGCACATGGTTTAGCAAAAGTTGACATGTGCCATTCTTTTGGATCACAAAACCGACAAGAATACATACAGTCACTTCAATCCACTAATGAACAACTTGCCAAGACCAAATTGGCTCTTGAAGAATCAGAAAAGATTGCTAAAGAAGAAAAACAAACTGTTCAGGACTTTTCCGACACCATTTCTGCAGTGATGCAAAAGATTCCTTCAGGTGTAGTAATCGTCGATATGCAACTAAAAGTTATTCAGGCAAATCAGGTATTGATTGATATGCTTGGCGAAGAAGCACAGAGTATTCATGAAATCATCCCAGGACTCAAGGGGGCTGAAATCAAAAGCCTGTTACCTGCGAATATTCATCAATTATTCAACTTTGTGGTTCAAAACAATCAGGATATGATGAATAAAGACATAAAGCTCAATGAAAAAGTTCTGAACCTGTCAATCTTTCCTATTCATCAGGGTAAAACTATAGGAGCAATTTTCCGTGACATGTCTTCACCTGAAGTGCAGAAGGAAGAAGTTCTGAAACGTGTAACTGATACCATTGATAAAAACCTTGAAATGGTTCAAAAAATAGGGTTTCTGTTGGGTGAAGGGGCAGCTGAAACAGAGCGCATGCTCAATTCAATCATTCGTTCATATCAATCTAATGAAGATAAGTGACAGACTCTGATTTTCATATTGAAATTAAATCACAACAGACAAACCACACCGGAGAACGGATTTGCGGGGATGTTTTTCTGACTGAGCGGATCAATGAGGAAGACCGGACGATTATAGTCTTATCTGATGGAATGGGACATGGAGTCAAAGCAAATATGCTTGCAACACTCACTGCAACCATGGCTCTGAATTTCACCCGTGAACATAAAGAGGTTGAGAAGATTGCTGAAATTATTATGAATACACTACCGGTTTGCTCCGATAGAAAAATCAGTTATTCTACCTTTACCATTATCGACATTATGCACAATGATGAAGTTCAGATTCTGGAATACGATAACCCAGCTACAATAATTCTCAGGGGCAACAGAATTTTCTATCCGGAATGGAAGTGCGTAATTTTGAAATCTGAAAAAAATTCAGGAAAAGAAATTCTAAGCTGTTCCTTCAAACCGGAAAAAGAAGATCGGATTGTCATATTTTCAGATGGCATCACTCAGTCTGGCATGGGTTCGGCTAAATTTCCATTCGGATGGGGTCGTGAAAAAGTGGTATCAGAAGTAGAACTATTAATTAATCGTGATCCGGCCATTTCTGCAGATGCGATAGCATCTCGCCTGGTTAACCTTGCAGTTCAAAATGATGGATACCAGCCAAAGGACGACACAAGCTGTGTATCAGTCTACTTCAGAGAACCCCGCAAGTTACTGATATGCAGTGGCCCACCATACGACCAAGCCAAAGACATTGATCTTGCCGGTCAAGTAAAATCTTTCAAAGGGAACAAAGTGATATGCGGCGCAACTACAGCTGATATCCTGAGTCGGGAACTGGATTTTCCAATTGAAGACAGCCTTGAATTTCACGATAAAGAGCTACCCCCCATCTCTTATATGGAAAGCATTGACCTGGTAACAGAGGGTATTCTAACTTTGGGAAAAGTCTCCAGGATTCTGGAAAAATATACTGATCAAACACGACTGGGAAAAGGCCCTGCAGATGAGATCATCCGCCTGATCATGCAAACTGATGAAGTTCATTTCATTATCGGAACCCGGATAAATGTAGCACACCAGGATCCGAGTCTTCCCGTAGAACTGGAAATCAGAAGAACGGTCATTAAACGAATTGCCGGAATACTGGAAAAAAAATTCCTCAAGGAATTACACATACAGTACATTTAACGCGTCACTTTCGCGTCACTATTGCGTCACGTTTGGCGTCACGTTTGCCACTCTTTTACAAATATTCCTCAAGAATCTCTTTCACTCCTTCCGGAGACACTCTTCCAAAGGTTTTGTCCCCTACAAGCACTACTGGTGCCAATCCACAGGCTCCTACACAACGCAGGCAATTCAGGGAGAATTTTCCATCAGCAGAAGTTTCTCCGATTTCAATATTGAGTTCCTTCTTAAACTCCTCCAACACATTATCAGCTCCACGCACATAGCAGGCCGTACCCATACAAATTGAAATTGGATGCTCCCCCTTTGGAATCATAGTAAAAAATGAATAGAAGGTAACAACACCATAAACCTTGGCTAAAGAAACGTTCATTTCCCTGGCAATAATTTCTTGAATTTCAGCTGGCAAATAGCCAAACATATGCTGGACTTTGTGCAAAACATTGATCAGTTCGTGCGGATCATTTTCAAAGGAACTGCAAATATTCTTCAGAGCATTAACCTCCTTCTCGTGTAATTCAACTTTTATCATTGCTATGATCTTAATTTCAAAATAATACTAGTCTTTTTTTATAACAATATCTGACCCACTTTTATCGAAATAGTGAGTATGCAACAGCTGATGTGCCTTTTCACTCATGGGTTTACCCAGGAACTTCTTATATAACTCCTGTATATGTACATTCTCATGAGATTTTCGTATTGGCTTAGCTGCATCCTCTGCATAAATAGCCTTCTGACGAGCAACTAATACTGAAGATTGACCATGATGCAGAGGTTGTCCGCCTCCACCGATACATCCACCCGGACAAGCCATAATCTCAATGGCATGGAATTCACATGTGCCATCCTGGATTGATTCCAATAAT
>JAYEFL010000154.1:0-3045 GCA_034658635.1 Bacteroidota bacterium
GTAATTTTCCATCCAGACTTCCGCCGGGAATCATGACGGTTCCGGTATCCAACGCGTTCGCAACTTCCTCGATTCCAATCTGATAAGATGCGAGTTTATTTGGATCAACCTGAACACGAATCGCAGTTTTCGCGCCATAAACCTGAACACGCGAAACACCTCCAACCATACTTATTTGCTGTGCAATTCTTTTGTTACCATAATCATAAAGTTCGCCAATGGTAAGACTTTCTGAAATTACAACAACATATAAAATAGGTTTTTCTGAAGGATTATTTTTATTGTAAGTTGGAGGATTCGGAAGGTCATCAGGTAAATTACTCATCGCTCGGGAAATGGCTGCCTGAACATCCGGTGCGGCAAGATCTACACTTCTGTCAAGATCAAAAGTCAAAGTTATTGTTGTTTCCCCTTCGGTATTTGCAGAAATAAGCGACTGAATTCCATTTATTTGTGTACACTCATTTTCTAAAGGAGTAGCTACTGTCGTTGCCATTGTTGCCGGGCTTGCTCCAGGATAAGAACAAGTAATTTGCATAACCGGATAATCTACAACTGGTAAATCGCTAACCGGAAGTCCAAAATAAGCTGTCAATCCGAAAGCAAAAACACAGACCATTACCAACACGGTCATTATAGGTTTTTTAATAAAAATTTTTGAAAAGTTCATGAGATATTAATTTGTAATTTGTTCTTTGATTACCGATTACATATTTTTTAGCCACAGATAAAACAATAGAGTAAGGGAAGGGATTTTATTCCCTTGCCCTCCTCGTCAAACCGTGCATGCGGTTTTCCCGCACACGGCTTACCGATAGTCTTCATCTCAAGCATTCACAAGTTGTCGGGTTAATGTATATTGGGTTGGGTCTATTAGTCCGTATTTTCCGACTAATACCTTGAATGCCCCTTGATTATAGAGCTTACATTTACGCTGACTTTTCCTTTTATAATATCTTCTCAACTTCATAAAAAGATAGTATCTAAGGTTTCGTTTCGATTTCGCCGGGTATGTCACTTTTTTAATCGTAAAGTAATTTATCCAGCCCCTTGTTATTGCGTTTAGTTCTTTGGCTACTAATTGAGGTGGTTTATGCCCACTATTTCTCAAATATTTACTGATATTGGTCTTAACTTTCTTTTGCGATTTCTTGCTTGGTTCTATATTCAGATATTTTCCTGAACGTCCATGCAAATCCCGCGAGTAACGGAAAGTGTGACCCAGAAAATCAAATGATTCTTCATAGGCTTTTACCATTCTACTCTTTTCCTCATTCAGTTTTAACTTCATCTTTCCAAACATTTGGTTCACTTTTTCAAAGCATTCTTTCGGTATTTCTTTCGCCATTAACACAAAATCATCTGCATATCTGACTATTTTCACACCGTTCTTTTCAAAAACGCCACCAACCCTGTTTACCGCTTTATCAAGTAAATGAAGATAAATATTTGCCAACAGCGGAGATATTACTCCACCTTGAGGTGTTCCTGTTTTGGCTTTCTTTCCACCTTTAGGTTTTCCGTCTTCCATTACAGTTACTTTCAACCACATTTTTATCAGATGAAGTATATTCTTATCGCTTATTCTTAACGCTATCAAGTGCATTAATTCCTTGTGAGGAATCGTGTCGAAATAGGCGCTTAAATCTGCGTCAAATACTTCACGTTTACCCGTTTGCAAATTCTTTCGGATTTCTTTTACAGCGTTCGCCGATGAGCGGCACGGTCGAAAGCCATAAGAATTTTCCTCAAAATCTGCCTCGAATATTGGTTCGATTACAAGTTTTACTGCCATTTGGACTACCCTGTCTTTTATTGTCGGTATTCCTAAAGGACGGCTTTTTCCGTTTGCTTTGGGAATTAAAACTCGGAGTACTGCTTGTGGTTTGTAAGTTTTCTTTTCCAGTTCTTCTATTATATCGCATATAAACTTATCAACTCCATAGGCTTCTATGTCTGCAAATTCTATTCCGTCAACTCCACCCATTCCTTTATTGGCTTTGCATCTCTTGTAACTTTCCCTCAAAAAATGCGGCAACCTCACTTTGTCATACAATACAAAAAAACGAAACGTTTTATCTTGCTTGGCTTTTCGATATAGTTTACGCTGAAAGTCTTGGACTCTTTCCGCATCTGTCATCAAATGTTTTGGTTTTATTTGTAGGTTGTTATCCAATCTAAAAATCCTCCTCTCTTTGTAAACTTTAACTAAAGCAATGTCCCGTCGCTCCTGCAGAGTTATGTTGTCTCTACTATCAACACTACCATGAACATCTCTGACTTCTCATTATTCCGCTATACATTTCGTTGCCTTATAGTATTGCGTTACGGTCATCAACCTGAGTAATGAGACCTCCCAAGTTCATTTATATACCATTTGTAAGCATACCATCACTCCTAACTCCGGCGACCTTGCATAGTCTTGACTATTAGCACATTTTTTTCTTTTACCGCTCGTGTGCTTCTATGCAATAACAGATTTCACCCAATCCGGGAGGCTCATCAATCGCAATGGTGTAACGAAGCCTGTGTGTTCACGCTATTTAAAGCATTACGGTCTGCTTACTCGCTACCCGAGGACTCGAACATAAATCTCACGATTTATATCCCCTCATGGAATTTACTATTCCTTTCACTACCGTCCGAATAGTCAATTGACGGGTTGGATTTGCACCAACTGATATATAAACGCCTCCTGGCGTACCAGATAAAACACGGATTAATTCAATTCAATTTTATTCTGTCCTTACCAATTAATTGATTACCGATTACTGAATACAGAATACTGTACACAAAGTGCATTTTTGCAAACAATATTAAAACGGCAAATTGCCCGAAGGGCAAAACGTGAATAGACGTAGTGTTTTAACCTACGGAATAATATTTTAAGAAACAGAACAACTCTGAAGGAGTTGAACATATCTTTATTAAATTAATTAGTTCAACCCCGTTGGGGTTGTAGGCTTTTAACATTTTAATCCGTAGGTTTGCGTTGCAACCTACGGCTATTCATGTTATATCCTTCCAGGATAATAAAGTCTCGTT
>JAYEFL010000155.1:0-3033 GCA_034658635.1 Bacteroidota bacterium
CGCATTTTCAGGCACCACTGCAACCTCAAAAGAGCACCCTGCATTAGCACCGCGAGAACCTCCATCCGATCCCGACTTTCGTCGGGATGACAATGTGGGATGTTCTGGCGTTGTTGGGCTTGGCGCGTTTTTGAGGTTCGGTGAGTAATTGAAACCAGGGTAACAGGTAAAAGGTAAGAACCCGTCACGACATCCCGACATCCCGATATCCCGATCCCCCACCCCATTATACCCAGCCAAAACCACCCCTAAATATCAGGTTTTGGCTACTTATAGCGCAATAATATATTTAGGTAAGAGGTAACGGGGAGTAAAAAAGTAACCAGTAGGGGCGGACCAAGGTGTCCGCCCCCAAAATGCATCACCACTGTCAAACGCACTTCCAAAACACCCCCCCCTCCTCAATCACGCACATATGCGTAACGCAAATTTGCGTAATAGAAAATATGCTGTAACTTTATAGCATGAAAACAAATCCTTTTCAGTTTGGTGGATTAGTAGATGATCCATATTTCATCGACCGTAAAGAAGAATTATCTGAGATAAAAATTTCTCTTGCTCATGGACAGAATATGGTCATTTATGCCCCAAGACGCTACGGAAAAACTTCTTTGATTAAGAGGGTAGCCAGGGAGATGGAAGCAAATGGGCATCCTGTTGTTTATTTGGATTTTTTTAGAGTATACTCCAAATTACGTTTCATCGAATTGTATTCACAGATAATTCTAAGCAAGCAAACAGGTGGAATTGAAACGGCATTAAAATGGTTTAAAAGCCAGGTTAGTGGACTAACTCCAACGGTAAGTCTTAACCAGGATGGTGAGCCGGTTTTTGGCATTGGATATTTGCAGGGACGACCAACATCTGAGGATATTATTCAAATTCTAAAACTTCCTGAGAAGCTCTATTCAGGAAAACAGGTTGTGGTAATTTTTGATGAGTTTCAAGAAATAGCACAACTTAATGGGGAAAGCTTTGAAAAAGAGATTCGCTCAGTAACACAGGAACAAAACAATGTATCATATGTTTTTATGGGAAGTAAGACTCATATGATACTGGATATGTTTAATCAGAAAGAACGTGCTTTTTATCAATCATCAAAACTCTATCCTTTAGGTAAAATCCCTGTAATCGAAATAAAGTTATTCATTACAAAGGGATTCCTTCAATCAGAATTAACTCTTAATGATGATATACTGGGCTTGATTCTTGACTGGACAGAGAACATTCCTTATTATGTTCAATTTCTTGCTGCAGAGCTATTTACCTGGAGTCAGGGCTCTGATCAAATTTCAGAGGAAGATCTGATACTGGTAATGGAACGCATCCTAAATCGACAAAATGATTATTATACCGAATTGATGGATAAAATTTCTTCCAATCAGAAAAATGTCTTGAGGGCACTCTCAGAACAAAAGACTGAAATACTATCAAAGTCTATTGCTGATCAGTATTTTTTATCAAGCCCTTCCAGCACCCAAAGGGCTTTATCGGGTATGATGAAACTAGGAGTAATTGAAAAACAAGGTAGCACATATACATTCAGCGATCCGTTTTTTAAAAAATACCTCGTATCAAGGTATTACAAGGGATAGGTAATACGTAGGGGCGGACCAACGTGTCCGCCCACCAACTTCACCCTTCGACCCTTCGACTCCGCTCAGGGACCACTCCGCTCAGGGACCAGTTGCCCCCAAGCAAAACACCGCATACAAGGGAACAGCCCTAATACCATTTTCAAAGCCAAAATCTTTGGTGGATACTCTGATAGCATATTTTGGCTCGTAAGACTTTACAAATTGCTGCAAACTTTTAGACCTGACATGATCAGATGATTTAACTTCGATGGGAATAACATCTCCATCGCGATCCTGAATAACAAAATCCACTTCAGCAATTCCTTTTGACTCCCAGTAATATGGAGTGAAGCCATTCGCAACAAGAGCTGCAGCTACGTGATTTTCAGCCAGTATACCTTTGATTTTATGCAAATCTGACATTCCTGAAAAGAACAAATGAGGTGGAACCCCATACCTAGAGCACAGAATGCCGGTATCTGATAAATAAATTTTAAAATGGCCGGCATCAGCTCCGGCTATCAGTGGAAACTCACCCTCATTAACCTTTTCACATTTAATTATCAAACCGGCTGATCGCAACCAATCAAGCGGATTAGCATAATCTGATGCCCTTGCTCCTGTTTTGATTACTTTATACTGGAACTTTTTATTCTCTTTCGCCAATTGTTTTGGAATACTATCATATACAGCCATGATTTTTACTGTCTCCCAGGCTGAGGCATATTTGGCCATGTCGGCAATGTAGGCGTTATTTATGCTTTTCTGCTGAACCTGAACAGAGGCCGGATCACCTGAATCAATATACTTCTCAAGCACTCCCGGCATGCCGCCTGTAAACATGAATTGCTCATGATATTTCAGAAGTACCTTGTGAATTCCTGTCGGTCTGTTATCCGCGAATGACTCACGAATTACAGAAACTGCATCGCGTTGATCTATAGCCCACAAATACTCCTCAAAATCCATGGGATACAAAGTCATGTGTTCAACCTTTCCAACCGGATAAGAAAATTCATTCCGGTTAATGGCAACACCCAGCAAGCTTCCGGCTGCAATTATATGATAATCAGGGGCCTGCTCAGCAAAATACTTAAGGGAAGTCAGCGCTTTTTCGCAAGTCTGCACTTCGTCAAAAAACAATAATGTATCATGTTCAAAAATACTGCTTGCGGAGAATATTGAAATTTCTCTGATAATCCTCTCCGGAGATAAATCCTGTTCAAATATCCTTGCGATATCGGGATGACTTTCAAAATTCAGATACACAGTATTTTTATAATGATCTTTCCCAAAATTTGTAATAGCAAAAGTTTTACCAACCTGCCTGGCCCCCTGCACAATCAGAGGCAAACGAGAAGGGCTTTCTTTCCACTTCAGAAGTCTTGATTCAATCTTACGTTTCATTTAATGTATCTTGGTTACATTTTTTTCAACTTAATAATGCTAAGGTAAT
>JAYEFL010000156.1:0-12682 GCA_034658635.1 Bacteroidota bacterium
GGAACTAAAACAAGTACTTCAATATGCCGGTTCTTGAGGTCTTTTATCCTCTGTAGATTCATCAAAACAGGTAATACATAACTGGCTGTTTTCCCAGATCCTGTTGGTGCTATGCCAAGTACATCCTTTTTATCTAGTATTGCAGGAATAGCTTCATCCTGAATAGGGTAGGGTTGTTCATATCCCTGTATTTGTATAGTTTCAAGTAAATAGTGAGTCAGACCCAATGATTCAAATGGCATAATTTTTAGTCTTAATAATATCTGTAAAGGTATCGGTTTTATATTTTTAATTTATGCCATAACATTGCCCAGACATTTCAGTTTAACTAGCTTTGTGAAATTTGAAATAATTCACGGAAAATTATTACCCTGATAATGAAGAGATTACTGCAATATTCCTTGCCACAGGATAACCCTGGAGATCTAATAAACACTCTTGCTCCTTCCGATCCAAGAAAAGCCGGTTTATTGGCATTAAGGCTTTTTTGCATACCATTGAAGGGAAAATTTTTTTCTGAGAAGGAGAATAAATTTCTTTTAGATAGTGAGTTAAGGCGATACAAGGTTCGGGATTTTGAAATTCAGGCTTACAGATGGCATGGATCCGGGAAGAAAGTTCTGCTCGCACATGGATGGGCTGATAATGCTGCAAGATGGCGCCCTTTGATATCATTATTGAAATCTGAAGGGTTTGATATTATGGCTATTGATGCTCCCGCGCATGGCAGGTCAGGAAGTGAAATTGCAAATGCTGTTTTGTATGCTGAGTCAGTAGGAGTAGTCTCAAAGGATTTCTTGCCTGATATAGTAATCGGACATTCATTTGGGGGATTGTCGGCTTCGTTTTATTATGGCAAACCAGAGAGTCACACAATCAAAAAGTTGATTTTATTAGCTGCACCATCCACGGTGAGTACCTCTTTCGAACATTTCTACACAAGCCAAAATCTTGATCAAATAGCCAGAGATGCTGTTTCTAGTACTTTCGAAGAAGTGTTTGGATATGAGATTTCATATTTCACAACTGCTAATTTCGTAAAAAGCATGTCTGCATCCGGACTAATTATTCAGGATGTTAAAGATCCAATAGTTCCATTTTCAGAGGCTAAGATTGTTCATCAAAGCTGGCCAGGATCGGAATTGGTAATCACTCAAAATTTAGGACACAGCCTTCAGTCCTCAAGTGTTTTTCGAAAAATCCTCAGTTTCTGTAAAGACTAATGCTGAATTCAGAGCAAATATGATAGTAGCCTCAATATGAAGATTTATTACATTTGTGAATAACATATTTTCATCGAACATGAAAGATCAAGATACTGTCATCACAAGTGTGGAAGTAATTAAACTGAATATTCCCTACAAAGAACCTTTTGTTATTTCACTGGGGATTATCGAGGGTGCAACAAATGTTGTTGTGAAGATTCGTACGAACACCGGCCTTACCGGAATTGGTGAATGTGCGCCATTTGTTTTTATTGTTGGTGAAACTCAGGAGACTGTATTTGAGCTGTCGCTGCAAATCGGGAAGCTTTTAAACGGAAAAGATCCTTTTGCTATTGAAGATCGACTGTTTGAAATTGACAGGGCTGTTAAAGGAAACTACACGATGAAAAGTGCCTTTGATATGGCTTTATACGATCTGCTTGCAAAAAAAGCTAATCTGCCTCTGTATAAGATTCTTGGCGGCAGTAATAGTCGTGAGGTTTATACTGATATGACAATCAGTATTGGTTCGCCCGAGAAGATGGCAAATGATGCATTAAGATTCAAAGAAGACGGATTTCCTGCCATTAAACTGAAACTGGGAACCACAAGCGATGCTGATGTAGCACGGGTAAAGGCTATCAGGAAAGCAGTGGGGATGGACTATCCCATAAGAATTGATGCAAACCAGGGCTGGGATCCTGTTACGGCCATTAAAACGCTGAACGAACTTGATAAATTCAATATTGAACATTGTGAAGAGCCTATCCCTCATTGGAATAATAAAGAACTGCTTAGGGTAAGAGAAAGTAGTCCTATTTCTATAATGGCCGACGAATCAGTGTTCGATCACCACGATGCTTTTCGACTGGCAAGTATGGGAGCATGTGATTATTTTAATATCAAATTCTCAAAGTCAGGCGGGATAAATAATGCGCTTAAGATAATTGCTGTTGCCGAATCTGCCGGCATTAAATGCCAGGTTGGCTGTATGTCTGAATCACGTTACGCATTGACAGCCCTGATGCACCTGGTAGCTGCCCGTAACAATATTGTGCACTTCGATATAGACTCATCACTAATGTTGGCTGAAGACCCTGTTATTGGAGGGATAGAGTACAAAGGAAGTGGTAGATGGGAACTTGGAGACACTCCTGGAATGGGTGCTGATTTCGATGAAGATTACATGAAAGATATGGAACATGTTGTCGTATAAATATATTATTGATAGTGCTGCCGGCACACAAACCCGGATTAACGGAGAAAATTATTTGTATTTCGCCGGTACCGGTTATTTTCAACTGAATTCACATCCCGAACTTATTAAAGCAGCAAGTGAGGCCACCTTGAAATTTGGTATTGCGAGCGCCACATCAAGGGCTATTTCAGGTACAACTCCCTTATTGCTGGAAATTGAGAAAAAAACAGCTGAGTTTTTTGATACTGAAGATGCTGCCTATTTGCCATCGGGCTATTTGAGCAATATCGCCGGATTAAAGGCCTTAAGCGATATGGATTTATTTGATGTGATTTTTATTGACGAGGAATCGCATTATTGTCTTACTGAAGGTGCCATGACAGTTGGCTTACCAATAGTCAGCGTTAAAAACAGAAGTATTGATGACTTAAAGATAAAACTTGAACAAACTTTGAAGCCGGGCCAAAGGCCTCTGATTGCAAGCGATGGTTTGTTTCCCGTCTGGGCGAAATCAGCTCCGCTCAATGCTTATCTTAAGCTGGCAGATCAATACAATGGCGTGATTTGGATAGACGATGCACATGCTGTTGGAATTCTGGGTAAAAATGGAAGAGGTTCCTATGAACATGCTGGTTTGAAATCTCACAGGCTTTATATGGGCGCAACTTTATCCAAAGCATTTGGTGCTTATGGTGGAATAATTCCTGGTAATACAGATTTTATAAGCAGGATTAAATCCGGAAGTGTGATGACCGGGTCAAATGCGCCAATGCATGCAGCTGTTGCTGCCGGTATAAAGGGCTTAGAGCTTGTTAAGAACAATCCTCAGATGCGGGAAAAGCTTTGGGAAAATGCACGTTACTTAAAGGAAGGTCTTAAAGCAATTGGTATTGAAACTGACGATAATTCCATGCCGGTTGTTGCATTTGCCCCCGGCAATGTTGAAACAATGACAAGTATCCATAAGGCTTTGATGGATGAAGGTATTTATATTCAATTTGCGAAATATCGTGGTTCTGGTGACGATGGAGTATTGCGTATCGTTGTTTTTTCGACCCACACAAAGGATCAGATCGATTATTTAACGAATAAACTTGGAGCTTTGCTGATAGCTTTGAAGTGTACTTAACATAAAAATTTCGATGACTGAAAATGGTTGAAAAAGTATAATATGTTAGGATTTAGATTTTGGGTGCGGGGATTCATCGTTTTGACGCTGACCTTGGTACACGTTGGAATGGTATTGGGCCAGGATGCACAGTGGCGTGGACCAAACAGGGATGGGATATTCCCGGATGAAGCTGCAATTTTCCTACCTTTAGCTTGTCCCTCCAAGACTAGTGTGAACCTAATTCTATCAATCCTGATCCGGAGAGTTTAATTTCGAAAGAAGAAATACATCTGAGTTTTGATCCTGATAATCTTCCAGTAACTGCAAAGTTGTCGGATATTGTTAAGTCTGTCAGATTGATTCCGCTTCAGTAAGGCTTTGTAAATGCTTAGCAGCGATGCAGTGACTTTTGCAAATGAGCGAGTCAAATTTTGTCGGGGTTGAATAAATAGTAAATTTACATCATGGAGCAAGATGCTGATTATGTTGGTAAACCGAATGTGATATCATTTATGCCATTTTTCATGCCAGCTATCTTCATCGCTGGCATATCCCTTTATTTTTTAATTGAAAAGCAAGCTATTTTGGAGGTGCTGCACAATTCCTTCATTAATAAATCAGGAATGGTTCCATTCTACGTAACATTTACAATTGCAACTTTCATACCCGCCCTGATTTTTGCATTATATAGAATTAATTTGCGTTATATCCTGGTTCCCGTTTTATCGTACATAATTTTGCTTGTTGTTAAGCATAAGTTACTAAATGTTGACTTTACATATCAACCAAACACCACATGGATCTTTGACAATCTGGAGCTTCTGGCCTTTATTATTTACAGCATGTTGAGCATTCTCAATACCGAGTTATACAGAAGAAGCCATAGGTATGAAATTACAGGTGTATATATAAAAACTTCTGCAGGAATGTTTAGTTCAAAAGAAAGGATTCTCATTCTTAGCAAGATCAATGATATAGCAGTTAGTCAATCATTTTTTGGTAAAATATTTGGTTACGGATCAATTATCCCTGTTACAGCCTCAGGAATGGGAATGGGTTTTAACTTTTCTGCAGCAACAGGTGGGACAGGGATGAAGTGGTTCAAACTTCCTTCAATAAACCTTAATTTAACTGGTGGTCACGCCATTCAAGTTCCAAAGACAAGGACACATGAGGCTCTGATTGGAATCCACAATCATAAAGTTACTTTAGACTTTTTGCTGGATAAAATAGGAAAATCTTAGATGGATAAAGAATGTATCTTCGTCTTCTGATATTGTAAAATTTTCAAAATAGTACCCGATGAAAAAAATTAGCATTAACGGATTAGTTGCAGCTTTACTATTGATCTCTATGTATTCTTGTAATCAGGAGCAAAAAGTATATGAATGGCGAGGCGAAAACAGAAGTGGAATATATGCGGATGAGGGCTTACTAAAGTCCTGGCCTGAAACCGGACCAGAAGTCGTTTGGGAATATGAGGGTATCGGAAATGGATATGGATCGCCAGTTTTTACCCCGGATGGAATGTACATTATGGGTGAGGTAGATAGCCTTGCCTGGTTATTTTCATTTGACCTGGAAGGGAAGCTGAAATGGAAAAAAGATTTTGGCAAAGAATGGGTGGAAAATTGGAATGGTTCACGCTGTGCACCTACAATTGTGGATGATCTGGTCTATGTGATGTCTGGAATGGGTAATCTCTATTGTTTTGACAGGATCACGGGGGACAAAATATGGTCTGTTGATATGATCAACGATCTGCAGGGAGAGTTTCCTTTGTTTGGTATCTCAGAGGCAGTTATCATAGAGGATGAGAAAGTATTTTGCACCCCCGGAGGGAAGGATAACAATGTGCTTGCCCTCGACCGTTTTACCGGTGAAATAATATGGACCAGTAAAGGTGCAGGAGAGAGACCAGGATATAACCAGCCTCAGATTATTGAACTGGAAGACAGGAATGTTCTGGTGAATTTCACCGCATACGAGATGATGGGCCATGATACAAAAACCGGGGAATTATTATTTGTGAATAAACAGGATAATACGCCAATAGAAGAACGCGAACCTGGTAAGGGTGATACACACGCCAACTCAATTGTTTACGATGACGGATACATTTATTACGCTGCCGGAGATGGGAATGGGGGTGTGAAATTGAGATTAGAGCCTGACGGGTCAAGCGTTGAAGAGGTGTGGCGCAATAAGAAGTTTGATAGCTACATGGGCGGCATCGTTAAGCTGGGTGATTATCTGTATGGTTGCGGATCTGTAAAACCAGGTTTTATGAGCATCAATGCCACAACCGGGGAAATCGGAAGTGTACTCAAGATAGCCAGTGGTGCCGTAATTGCAGCAGACAGTATGCTGTATTACTACAATTACAGAGGAGAAGTAATGCTGATTACACAAGATCCCCTGAATATGGAAGTGGTTAGCAAGTTCAGAATGAAAAAGGGAGCTAAGGAACATTTTGCCCACCCTGTTATTAATGATGGGAAACTATATGTGAGGCATGGGGATTTTATTCAGGCTTTCGATATTAAAGAATAAAGACGTCTTTCGTCATTCGTTTTTCGGGGAGAAGTTTTCAGTTTTCAGAGCTCAGAATATTTTATTAATAGTCATTAGTCATTAGTCATTAGTCATCAGTCATTAGTTTTTAGTGTTTTATGAAAAATCTATTTTTAACAATCAATTTAAGCCTTCTGGTTGCTTTTTCTGCTCTAGCACAAAGTGGTAAGGTCTATGATAATCTTTCCATGACCAGTACTATACTTGATAGTGAGCGGAATTTTGCCATTTATTTGCCACCAGATTACGAAAGTTCTCATAGGTCTTATCCAGTTCTTTATCTGCTTCATGGGGCTGGAGATGATCAGACCGGATGGATTCAATTCGGAGAAGTTCTACGGGTATGCGATAATGCAATCAAGGATGGGTCAGCTACCCCAATGATCATTGTTATGCCAGATGCCCAAACTGGTCGTCGTGGTTACTATAACGATATCATGGGAGACTGGCGGTATGAAGATTTTTTCTTCGAGGAACTTATTCCACATATTGAAAAGACCTATCGAGCCAAGAATGAGAAACGTTTTCGAGCTGTTGCCGGCCTTTCTATGGGCGGAGGTGGCTCTTTTATGTATGCTTTGCACCATCCTGAAATATTTTCTTCCGCTTGCCCCTTAAGTGCATACATTGGTCCGCTGTCTTTTGAAGAATTCAAGAAACAGTATTCAAGGTATACAGAAGGTGTATCTGATTCAGTTATGCAGAAATATTTTGAACATCATAATGCACTTTCTTTAATTGAGAAAATCTCAGCCAAGGAACTCAAATCTGTTCGATGGTTTATTGATTGTGGAGACGATGATTTTCTCTACGAAGGGAATAGTCTGATCCATATCGCAATGCGCAAAAAAGGAATTCCACATGAGTATAGAATTCGGGATGGTGGACATAGTTGGACTTACTGGCGTGCTTCACTTCCTGTTGTGCTCGAGTTTGTTTCTGATGCGTTTCATCAGAACTAAGCATAACCCATGGGCATATGATTGGAATCATTTGGATCTGTCCATAAGGCATGATTGTCGACGTGCTTATTTCTACCTTCAATACTTACCCATGTTTTTCCTCCGTCATCCAAGAGGGCAGCACGTGTATCCATTAACCCACATTTGCTGCAATGTGGGTTAAGGTTTTTTGAGATTTCAGAAAGGGAAAGTCAATTAATCCTGGTCTTTCATATCACCAACAACTTGAATAGTACTGATTAATGGGCAGGTAAGGGCCTGATTAATCTTCAAACGAACTCCATCGCTGGCAGGAAATTTGATGTCTGATGCAGAAGCTCTGCCCTCAAGAATAATGCGTTTGTAACCAATCATTGAGCCCGAAAAAACTCCCACCCAATTACCATCGATACGACACTCAATGCTATAGCCATTAACTCGCTGGCCGAGAGGAATATATTCCTGAATGATGAATCCATCGATTTCCTGTACAGATTCCAGGTTTATCTCAATTACAGCATTCTTTACACTATCATTTGTGGCATAGTAAGTTTCATAATTTCCATCTATTGCCATCTTGGGAGAGAATTTGCCAGCTTTTCTGCGATAACTGTCGGCAGTAATATCTACTATTCCTGATTTGGTCAGGTCATTGTCATGAAGTTTATCAACCCAGGCTTTAAATTCTTTGAGTCGTTCTACTGTAGCTCCATCAATCAGTCCTTCGGTATTTGGTGAAATATTCATCAGCGGTGTTACGCCATAACCTACGGAGCTCAGGTAGTAATCCTGTATCTTTTCCAGGCTTACTACCGGAGTATTATTATGAAACCAGTTGCCCTGCAGGATAATAGAGGGTTCTGAAGGATACCAGCGCAAAACACTGTCGATGCTCTGTCGGTAATTCTGATCCGGACTCAGTCCCCCGTGTCTTCCCGGCCAGGCCAGGCTGCGGTCTGGCAGAAACTCAGCCATGGTACCCGATTCATAAACAACCGCATTGGGCTGAGTTTCGCGTATCAGGTCGGCAATCTTACTGTAATCAATCTTCAGCTCATCGGCTTTATAACCATCGAACCAGTATTCATCGATGGGGCCATATTGTGTGCTAAGTTCCTTGAGCTGGGCATAATAATAATCTCCATAATTATCGTACAGATCAGATCCCGCAAGTTCGTAGTGTTTATCCAGGATGGATACATAAATGCCAAAATAAACGCCACCTTTCCGGCATGCTTCAATTAGTTCTTTGATAATGTCGCCTTTCCCATCCTTCCATAACGAAGAGCTAACACAATGATCTGTAGTTTCAGTTTGCCAGTTGCAAAAGCCATCGTGATGTTTCGTTGTCAAAACGATCCCTTTAAATCCCCCGGCTTTGGCCGCATTGACCCATTGCATAGCATCGAAGTTTATGGGGTTGAATTGTTCAGGATCTTCTTTGCCATAGCCCATGTGATCAGAACTCGGATAGAAAGTTTTCATTCCGAAATGAATGAACATTATATATTCGGCTTTATGCCAATTCAACTGGGCCTGGTTTGGAACCGGAAGGAATGGTTCTGGGTCTGACACACTTTCCTGGTTCACACATCCAACACAAGCTATTGCCAGGATAGACAAGAATAAAAGATAATTTCTCATAATTAATCGCTAAAGCTACTAATCAACCTGAGCAAATCCAACAACGTAATTATGTCCATGTTCCTTAGTACATTTCGGACAGGTAGTGTAGTAGAAGTACATCTGCTTTAAAGTTTTCCCTTTTGTTTTGGTAACAGTCTTGCCGAATACGCCGAATAAAGGCATATGCATAAAAGTACTCATATTCATTGAAAAAATATCATCTGATAAACTTGGTTGAAAAGCTTTGATTTGTTTTGTATCAAACCAATAGAATAATGAAATTGATGAATAATGATCTTCTGTCGGTTTTTGAATTAAGAAATCGATCAGAATCATAGAATCACTTATCCCTACATTTCCAAATAACAGCCATTTATTATCCGGTATTCCTGGACAGGTTTTCTGAGAGACCAGCTTCTGCTTTTTGCGCCGGAATGTTTGTTAACAAAGGCTTTTGTGTTCTGCCAAAAAAACACTAATTTCGTGAACTGAACTTACGATAATCTAGCATGATCAGTTCTCGTAATGCAAATATTGATATAGTTCTAAAGCTCTACCAGGATACAAGGACCGTTTTTAAATTGGCTGATATCGCGCTGTTGACTGGAGAAAACAATCCTGTATCATTGGCGAAAAAATTAAACTATTACGTGATAACCGGGAAGATTCTTAATCCCCGTAAAGGGATTTATACAAAACCCGATTATAATATTAAAGAGCTGGCCAGTAAGCTGTATACTCCATCCTATATATCATTGCAGTATATTTTACAACAAGTTGGGGTCATTTTTCAATATTCAGAAAGTATTACAGCCATAAGCTATTTGTCTCGCGAATTGGAAGTCGATGGACAGTCTATCATTTACAGAAAGACAAAAAATAGCATACTATATAACTGGACTGGCATTAGTCAGTCAGAACAGGGGATTTTCGTAGCATCTGCAGAACGAGCATTTCTTGACCTTTGTTATCTTGAACCGAATTTCTATTTTGACAACCTGAATTCGTTGGATAAGAACTTGCTAATCAAATTACTTTCTGTTTATTCTTCTAAAGCTTTGTCAGACCGCGTAAAAAGAATTTTTGAATCATGATTGACATCAATAAACATAGGTTCTATCTTTTCCAAATTCTCAAACAGATTTATTCAGATGCTGAAATTGCAAGCCTGTTAGGCTTCAAAGGTGGTACCGCATTAATGTTTTTCTACGACCTTCCAAGATTATCGGTTGATTTGGATTTCAATCTGCTGGATTCTACAAAAGAAAATCTTGTATATGAAAAGATTCGTAATATTGTTTTAGCCTATGGAAACATCCATGATGAAGTTAAAAAATTCTATGGACCAATTCTGGTGTTGGATTACGGAATGAGTGAAAGAAAACTAAAAGTCGAAATTTCCAATCGAAATTTCCCTGACCGATATGAAATAAAAAACCTGATGGGGCAAAGTATCAAAGTAATGGTACCAGAAGATCTACTTGCACATAAGCTATGCGCATTGCTGGACAGACCTACCTTAACCAATCGGGATGTTTTTGATATTTGGTTCTTACTGTCAAAAAAGACTCCGGTTAATCCAAAGATTATTGAAGCCAGAATGCAACTGTCATTGCATGACTACCTTGAACAATGCATATCTACCATTGGAGATTTGAAAACGAACAAGCTCCTGATTGGTATCGGAGATTTGTTAGATCAAAATATGAAAAACTTCGTGAGAAATAAACTCAAAGATGAGGTATTGGAATATCTCAGGTTTTATCAAAAATATCCAATCACAAGTCTTTAGTGTTGCAGCTACTCAAGAGAATAAAAATGACTAATTTTATATTCTCTCGATAAAACTAAGTGGTGTATTTTGCTTGTGGCTTTAGTTTTAATACCTTTAATATAAGCATGATACATCGTCTCCCCTTCTTTTCATATTAAATTTCAAAGTTGAAATTAACTTCATTATGAGACAAATAACAATCAATCTGGGACTATTTTTATTATTTGCATGCTTTGCAGGTTGTTCTGAAAAGGGCTCGAATAAGCTGGAGATCAGCAGGATCTTTTCCGATCCAATCGCAGAAACCAGTGGCAAAGGGAAAGAGTTTGTTCTTAAGCTTCCTGCTGCCCGGCAGATCAACCATATCGTCATCCAGGAAGAGATCCGGAAAGGTGAACGGGTGAGAGAATATACCATCGAAGCTTATATGGACGGAGCATGGCAGAAGGTTGCTGGAGGGTCATGTATCGGGCATAAACGTATCCACAGCTTAACGACATTCAAAGCGGAGAAAATTAGACTTTCGATAACCAAGGCAATTGCAAAACCGAAAATAAAAGTGTTTTCACTTTATTATGCGGCTTCAGGCGGCAAAACTGCTCTCCCGGAGTTTTCTGGCAAATCATTCAGTTACCAGGAACTCAACGGACAAAACCCCGACGGCAGTAGAGGCATCGGCAAGCAGGAAGGAGTGACACGGCGTGATCCGAGCGATGTAATCAAAGTTGACAACACCTGGTACGTCTGGTACAGCAAGGTAAACCATGCAGATGTTGCGGCCAACGAGCAATTCCTGCGTGCATCAGGCTATGTTGCAACGCTCTGGTATGCCACTTCACAGGATGAGGGTCGCACCTGGGTTGAACAGGGTGAAGCGCTGGGAGTGGGAAAAGAGGGTGCATTTGACGCCCAGGCGGTATTTACACCCAATATTCTCAAGTTTAAGAACAAGTATTACCTATACTACGATGCGGTGAAACCAACACCCGGCAGTAGCGATGGCTTGTTTGAAAACAACAATGAGACTGACTTCACCAACATGGGAGTGGCTGTGGCCGATTCTCCCGACGGGCCTTGGGTGCGTATTAGCAGTGAACCTATTTTTCGTTACAGCCCCGACGGCAAGAGTTTCGACAGTTACCGAGTGGATGATGCGGACCTGGTGGTACGCGATGGCAAGATCTGGCTCTACTACAAGGGGCGTAACCTGAGAGATGGTAGCGAGGGCCCGAGGCATACAAAAATGGGTGTTGCCTTTGCCGAAAAGCCTGAAGGTCCCTATAAAAGATATGCCTGTAATCCGATCCTGGATAATAGCCACGAAGTGTTTATCTGGTCACATCGTGAAGGAATTTCGGCTTATGCTTCACTGAGCAAAACACTCGAATATGCACCTGACGGACTGGATTTCACCACCAACCCTGTGGGGATTGAAACCCTACCCAAACCCATCGCTCCCGGCGCTTTTCGCCCGGAATTAACAGAACCTCTCCCATACGGGCATGGCATCCAATGGGGTATTTCCATGAAGAACCCTAGTGGCCCCAACCCTTACCTCGTGCGCTGGGATTGTGATTTGTCGGTACCCAAAACAGGTCAGGAGGAGACCGGAGATTTTTTATAACTTTAACAGACCTTGCGAAGCATTTGATGGTAGAACACCTTAGAAGGCACTTAAAAGTCTCTTAGGATAATGATCATTTCTACGATGAGGTTCTGCATTTCCAGCTGCAGGATTTTGCCGGGGAATGGTACTCGAATACTGTTACTGAAATATATTTAGCCAAGAGTGTTGGCTTGGTCAAGTATGTTCTCAATAGAGGCCTTGAAGTCATTAGAAAAGAATAAATACTGTCTTTAGCATTATCTAAGAAATAATTACACACGATCAAGGCGGCTGACTCCGGCGTAACCAAGGCTAACACATGTACCGGAGTCCAGATTATTATATTTTTGTACTAAAGGGGCAAAGAAATTGTGAAAATAGAACCCTTACCGGGAGTACTGTCAACAGTAATTCCACCCTTATGGAGGTCTGTAATCCATTTGCATATCGAGAGGCCAAGTCCACTCCCCCCAAGATTTCTGGAACGCGATTTATCTACCCTGTAAAAACGATCGAATATCTTATTTAAATCATTTGACGGAATACCAACTCCTGTATCCTCAATGGACAAAACTGCCTCAGACGATTTCTTCACCAGTTTTATTTTTATTTTACCATTCTTCTTATTATACTTTACTGAGTTATCG
>JAYEFL010000157.1:0-3023 GCA_034658635.1 Bacteroidota bacterium
GAGGCCTTCGATGACCAAATTTTAAAGAATATGAATAAGGCCTTAACGACCAAACAAGTTATCGACGGTATTGAAGCGACACTGGCAGAGGGAATAAGCCCTGGGTTTAATATTATTTTTGGAAATCTCGGGGATAACAGAAAGACTTTAAGGAAATCTATTGAACTACTTGATAAATATAACGATTTCGGTCAATTGAGGGTTATCCGTCCGGTCACGCCCTATCCAGGTACACCTTTATACTATCATGCCATAGAAGAGGGCTTGTTAAGCGGTCCCGATGATTTTTATGAAAAACATAAGAATATTGAATTGCTCACATGTAACTTCACGGACATTCCGGATGATGAATTCCATGAACTGCTCTTTGAAACAAACAAAAAAATTATAAAAGATTACTACAAACATCTTGAAAAAACGACAGTTGAAACATTCAGGAATGCCTATTTTGGACATGATTACAGCTTTCGTGGGGCCAGACATTAATTAAGGATTTTATTATTAGTTGGAATTTTTATGAATATTGAAATAGCCATAACGGGCGGATAACTATGTTAAGCTCTGATATTTACGAAAAGTATATGACTCTTATGGATTGTCCCTATTGTCATACCAAAGGAGGAAATTATATCGCACATAATGTGCATAAGATTGTGCAGTGCGGGGCTTGCGGACTCTACAGGATATCCCCCCGCATGGAAAGTAAAGGACAAATATCGCTCATCGAGAATCATTACAAAGAAGCCAATCGTGAAGCGCTTCAAGAAATGAACCCCTTTGATGCAGTAAGTAGTTGTGAGAAGGAGATTAAGGTTATTGGAAAAGTTCTTCCAAGAGTATTTAGCGGTGGTCGAGTTCTTGATGTTGGTTGCAGGTTCGGCGAATTTGTGGCCGCAATGAAGAATGCCGGGGCGAATGTTTCCGGGTTAGAACCAGGAAAGGATGCAGTTCAACTCGGCGTAAAATACGGACTTGATCTCCACCTTGGACGTTTTGAACTGGAAGACTTTCCTGAAAAACTTAAAAATAAACGATTTGACCTCGTTTGTTTCAGACAGTCAATATATTACGTGCCTGATTTGGAGAAAGGATTTGATTTGTTAGGGAGATTGTTGCGGCCAGGTGGTGCTTTATATATTCAGTCTACCTTGGGCTCAAGTGTTTTCTTCGAAAAGACCAAGCGATTCGCACAACGCTTGGGTCCCTTTGTATCCGGGATACCTACACTTGATTCCTTGGAGTATATGATAGAGAAAGAAGGATATAGTATACAAAAGAAGTTTTGGTTTCATATGGACGTATTCAGCCTTTTGGGTAACGAATCAATTGGATCCACGATTTTCGGAAAAGCATTAAACAAATTTATTTTGATGCCTTATTATCAATTTACTGGGAGGGGAGATGTAATCGGTGTCATAGCTCTTTCAAAAAATACATGATTGAACCACACTGATTCGGCAATCCAGGAGCTTTTGCTTTGGTTCCTATATTATTAAGATACTTGGGGTTCAGAAGGAATAACGATTTACTTTAACGGCTATGATGAGAAATATAGAAAACCTATGACATTAATGGAAAGGCATGACTGAGAATTTAAAGGAATGAGAGAAGGTCATGTGAAATAAGTTATGAGAGAGGAAAGAATAGTATATATTGTCCATTGTGTTGATGCTGAAGGACCTTTATATGAGTCTCTTGAAGCTACATTTGAGAGGTTATATGATATTTTTGGAATCAAGCTTGAAGTGAGTGAGGAAAATCTCAGAAAGCTTCAGAACAGTGAAATTGATTTTGGTGAAAAAACGGATTTGGTTGCGGAGGTTTTTTCTCCACATATAATTGAATATAATAATAGTTGGGAAAAAATTGATCATATGCTGGACAAAGTTTTGTCAACTGACTTCAGAAACGAGATGCTGGATAGTTTCGGTAATGGCTGGATTTACAATTGGTTTTGTATTGATCATGTAGATTTTGATTATAATCCACGTAGAAGGGATATGGGGTATCACAACATCCATGATTTCTATTGTGGCAAACTTACACAAGATAATTGCCTGAAAGATGGTCAGCACTGGCATTTTCATCCCATGTCGACGTATAGGGAGGCTCATAAATGTGCAACCAGCTACATCAATTCCCCTCATTTATTTCAGGTCTTGTGTCGAAGGATAATTGAACGGCAATTTTTTCCTGCTGTATATAGGGCGGGTTTCCACGCTATAAGACCGGATAGCAACTGGTTTTTAGAACAATGGATCCCTTTTGATTACAGCAATTGGGCATTTCATTCCAACAAGAGTCTTGATAGTCAAGCAGACATAACAAAAGGGCGATTCGGTGATTGGAGGCTGGCACCGGATGACTGGTCAGTTTATCAACCCTCCCATGATAACTGGCAGATCCCGGGGAACTGCAGAAGATGGATTGCAAGATGTATAGATGTTATCAGCAGAGGAAGGAATCTGTCAGAAGAAGAAGTAAATAGGGCATTCCGCCGCGCCTCTGAAGGTAAACCTACTCTGATGTCTTTTTGTAATCATGATTTTAGAGACTTGACCATGGAAATTAACTATGTGAGAGATTTGATCACTATGGTGAGCAAAAAATACCCCGGGGTCAAGTTCAGATTCTGCGAGGCGCTGGATGCTTTCAGGTCTGTGATCTATGGCCGTGATACAGATTTCGAGCCCGTTGATCTCGAAGTGACTATTTCCGGTGATGATAAGAAGCGATTCCTGAATGTGGAGACGGCTAAAGGTAAGGTGTTCGGGCCTCAACCATTTCTCGCCGTCAAGACAAAATCCGGACGATTTATTCATGAAAATTTTGACTTTGACCCATCGCTTACGAGGTGGACATATACATTTGACAATGAATCAATCCGTGCTAACGATATCAGTGAAATTGGTGTGGCAACAAATGATAAATATGGTAACACGTTTGTTAGAAACATCAAGATATGATTTACATCCGAAATGAGTGAATCATCAGGTAGGTTTGTCTTGGTTCCTAAAACTGCT
>JAYEFL010000158.1:0-3022 GCA_034658635.1 Bacteroidota bacterium
CCGAACTCCCAGGGTTAACTCCGGGAAATTGATACCACAATAATATATTATATCTCTCTGCTAGCGTGGTTTAGTTCAACAAAAAGTACATATTCCGGCTTCGCCCGGAAAACGATACTTAAGTGTTATCGGCTTTTATTTCATTTAACCAGTCCAATATTAGCATCATTATTTCGATGTTAAAATCTTCTTCAATTTTCTCATATTCGCTTAACAGTCCAATTTCACAGGATTGAAACAAATGATTAATATTTTTTGGAGCAATAACTAAGTGGTTTCTATTTCCTCCCCTTTTTAGATGTTCCTCAATTGCCTTATTATTTTCTGCTACTACCTGAACATCCTTTTCGCCTATTATTGAAAGAACTGGACATTGAATTTTGGTTAGATACTTAGCTGGTTCATATTTTGCACACGAAATGTAAATTGGAGTGGCATATTCTTCCGCAAAATTATTTATGAAAAAATTCGGATTAGACTTAGAAAATTTTTCAATTTCAATTTTTGCTTTTCCAGATAATGAAGATTGCCAATCTTCTACAAGTTTTATCAGTTTAATTCTTGTAGTCTTATAATCCTGGTCCTGTGGTGTTTCTTTCATTTCAGTTAGCAGAGCTTTCAATAATTCACTTCCTGCTTCCACAGTTTCCTTAGGCTCACCCTTAATTGTATTTGTCAAACTATCAGCCTTGATGTGGTTATCGGAATAAGGTAGACCTATTCCGCCAAGCATAATTAGAAAAGAAATATCCTCGTATTTACTGGCAAGTATTGTCCCCTGCATTGCCCCTAAACTATGTCCAATAATGCCAATATTTTCTAAATCAACATCTTTTCTTGTTTTTAAATATTGAAATCCAGCATACGCATCACTTGCTTGCACCTCAATGGTAGCATTCCAAACATCGCCTTTTGAATCACCTATACCACGGTCATCATATCTAAGTACACCATATCCATTTTTTGACAAAAACTCTGCAAGTACTTTTAAAGGCTTATGTCCATAAATTGTTTCGTCTCTATCCTGTTGCCCTGCGCCAGAAATAAGAATTGCCATTGGGAATGTTTCTTTACCAATTGGTTTTGTCAATGTTCCAGAAAATATTGCTCCATCCAATTTGTTTTTAAATATAACTTCTTCTTCAATAAATCCAGTTGGTGTGTTATTACACCCTACTATGAATAGAGTCATAAGAAAAACTAATAATCCTATATTTCTGATATACTTCATCATTTTAATTGCCGATAACGTGCCAGTGCAAACACCGTAGCAAAACGAGCGTGCGATCACGCATCCGGTTGTAGTTGCGCTCGAGCGGCCTAAGCACTTCGCAACCTTCCTGATTGCTATGGTTTTTCGCACATTGTTATGCGCTGGATCTACTTCCTTATTACAAACTCCCTAAAGTTGTTACGCGTTATAACCTTACTATCTGCTCCATACGATTCGACGAAAGTTTTCGGAAGTTTTGTTCTTTTCCTCTCTGACCATTTGAACTCATAACCAGATATCTTACCGCCTTCATCTTCAACAAAATCGACCTCTTGCTGCTGCTTTGTACGCCAAAAATAGGTTCGTGCCAAACTCTGCTTATACTCTATTTGCTTGATACGCTCAGAGATTAGAAAGTTCTCCCAAAGTGCACCCTTGTCGGTTCTCAACTCTAACGGATCAAAATTCCCGATAATAATATTTCTAATGCCATTATCATAAAAGTAGACCTTCTTATTGAACTTGATTTCATTTCGAACATTTCGACTAAAGCTTCCTAGTTTAAATACTATAAATCCCTTCTGAAGTATGTCTATGTATTTACTAACTGTGTTTTTATCAACATTTACTAGCTGTGCTAGCTCCGAATAATTTACTTCACTTCCAACTTGAAGCGCTAACGCTTGGACAAGTTTGTCGAGCTCATCAGGTTTTTGAATATTGGAGTAAGATAAAATATCCTTATACAGGTAACTGTTTACTAGGTTACGTAAAATACTAACCTCATCGCCGGGATTATTCAATACATCTGGATAGAAACCATACAACAATCTGTTTTCCAATTGCTGCTCGGAAAATAAGTACCCATGATGTTCTTCATATTCTTCCCAGGATATTGGATAAAGGTTATATTCCCACTTTCGCCCAGTTAGTGGTTCATTTAGTTCATTTCTTAGATCAAATGATGAAGATCCACTCGCAAATAACTGGACGTCTTTGAACTGATCAGTTATTATTTTTAAGGTTAGACCAATTCCCTTCACACGTTGAGCCTCATCTATAAAGACAACCTTATGATTCTTCAGGATAGTCCTAATTTCCTGCGTATTGGGTTCTGTCAGTAAGGTTCTGGTTTTAGGATCATCGCAATCAAAAAATAAATACTCTTGATTCTCAAGTATGGACTTAAGTAGAGTGGTTTTTCCAACTTGTCGGGGACCAATAAGAACTATAGCTTTACCTGAGCCGATTCTTCTCCTAATTATATCTCTGAGGTATCTTGCGTACATGCTTTTTGAACAAAGATATAACTTTTCGTGATCACTTTCACTGTTGGTTATGCTTACATTCGATTTTACTCATCTTGCGCATAACGTTTTGGCTAAACTGCGTTTTAATGCAGTTTAGGTTTTGTGTGTGCCCAGCATGAGCATGAGCGCACACTACTGAAAGCTCTGATTAAATCTGTAAAATACAAATTTTCAGGGTAAAACGGTAGTGTTCTTTAAATATTCCAGAGAGTGAAAGTCTCTTAAGGGCGGGGGTAGTGCCTCGAACCGTTAGTAAGTCGCAAGCTTGTAAAGGGTGACCTTTGAAGTGAAGGAAGCGAGACTACAAACTCCGGTACTGACGAACAGAAACTGGATATGAGGCTTAATAGATCGGATGAGCAAGCATAACTTGTCCCGATTTATCGGGATCATTGTAAAGTCCAAAAGCCTGATTCATCAGGAAGTATTTATTAAGTAGATCCAGCAGGCATCGGATGAAGGAATATGCTCTTACCTGGGGAGGTCTCCCTCACCACGA
>JAYEFL010000159.1:0-3017 GCA_034658635.1 Bacteroidota bacterium
CCTCTGGCTGAGAGCATGGCCATCGGACTCAAAAAATATCTCGCAGCTGAGAACCCTCATATATGGCTTTTCAATGGCAAAGAAGCAGATGGTCGATACAGTGTTCGAGGGCTTTCATGGGTCATGCTGTTATCACCACCACTATGATTTATCTCCATGTGGCCCAGTGTCCATTGATTAAACCCCACAGCCCGTTGGATACGCTTTATAACTATCCAAAAAATGCGAACAAAGTTTGAACTTGCCGATGCGGTAAATCTATTCGGTGCCAATATGCTTGCTAAGGTTAAACTTAATCCTATTCAATTAAAGGTATTGGGAAAAATAGCGACCTGCCGCACTGCCGCACTCGGAGGACACGAAGAGGTGTGCGATAGCTGTGGTACGGTTCGCTATAGCTACAATAGCTGTGGTGACAGACACTGCCCCAAATGCCAAGCTGCAAAGCAAGCATTCTGGATAGAGGATCTGATTAAAAGCACACTGCCCATAAAGCACTATCACATTATATTCACCGTTCCACACCATTTGAATGTCGTTTGTTTGCACAATCAAAGAATGTATTACAAGCTGCTGTTTTCTGCTGTATGGAGCGTCCTAAGGTCATTTGGATACTCCCACTTTGGTGTGGAAAGCGGAGCAGTGGCAGTATTGCATACATGGGGTCAAAACCTCTCGTTACACCCTCATATACACTGCATCGTTCCGGCAGCCGGTTATACCCTCGATGGCAAATGGAAAAACATTGGTTCTTTCGGCAACTATCTTTATCCGGTCCGTCAACTGAGTAAGGCTTTTAAGGGCATGTTTCTCGAAAGCCTGAAGAGAGCTCTTAGAAAGCAAAATGAACTGTCGCTCTTCAACCACAATGTGCAACAGGCATACAACACCAGTTGGGTAGTAAATTGCGAACCTTCTCTGGCAAGCGCGGATCATGTGGTAAAATACCTGGGACAATACACACACCGGGTAGCAATTACAAACCAGCGTATTTTGAACATCGATGGCGGAAAAGTAACCTTTATTGCTAAAGACTATCGTGATGGCGGTGTTAAAAAACCCATTACTTTGGACGGGGTGGAGTTTCTACGTCGCTTTACCATGCACATATTGCCAAAGCAATTTGTAAAAATTAGGCGATATGGCATTTACAATCATACCGTTAAACGAAACCTTGAGTTGCAGTTTGTGCCGGAAGAAAAACCAGAAATCGAAACTCTGATTAAAAGCAAAGAGCCTCCCGAAACAAACCTGCAGCGCTTTGAAAGGCTTACGGGTGTGAACCCTTGCCGATGCCCGGTATGCAAAACCGGCCGCATGGTAAGAGTAAAGCAATTGCCTCGTATAAGGTCACCAGACTGTTTGTTTCCAGATCAATTTCCAGCACTGACTCACTGAACCTAAACATATTGCACTCCCATGCAAGTGGGAAATGTATGCCCGATTACCAGTAGAAATCATACAAAATGAGTCATTGTCTTGAAATACTACCCAGGGAAAAAGTATTCAAACACTTTAACCTACAATAATTCAAAGAACGCCTTTCCTGTTTTTATCCAAAATTCCATTAAAACTGTCATTAAGTACATAGCCTGTGCACCGGCGGGTGTAGTTCAACACCGACTCATCGCTGGGCCCTGCGGACCGCTCATAGTCCTATTTATTATACATAGGCTTTTTTCCTTTTTTATACTTTCACAAATTCTCTGAAATTTTTCCGATGAATGGCAAGACCTGATGCGTTGTATGCTTCCATAAATTTTTGCGGAAACCTCACCTTCTTTTCTAACCATTTAAATTCGAAACCCGTCACATTCCCATCCATCTCTTCAACAAAATCAATCTCCTGCTGCTGTTTGTTTCTCCAGAAATACATCCTCGCATATGAACCCTTGTAATGGTTTTGTTTAATTCGTTCAGAAACCAAAAAGTTCTCCCATAGAGCCCCCTTATCTAAGCGCAAATCCAGGGGTGAGAAACCTCCAATTAACATATTACGAATGCCATTATCATAGAAATATATTTTCCTGTTCCGCTTAATCTCATTTCTTAGGTTTCGGCTAAAACTGTACAGCCTAAAAACGATAAAACCTTTTTCTAGAATATCAATGTAGTTCTGAACAGTAACCTTATTAATACCTACCAGCTGTGATAATTCATTATAGTTTACCTCGCTTCCCATTTGTAAGGCAAGTGCCTGAAGCAGTTTCTCTAACACTCGAGGTCTTCTAATCTCTGAAAAAGCAAAAATATCTCTGTACAGATAACTATTTACAAGGGTTTTCAAGACATCTCTTTCGTTGCCAGGATTATTCAATACTTCAGGGTATAGACCATAAAGCAACCGATTCTCTAACTGTTGTTCAGACTTAACATACCCAATTCCATTTTCATATTCCTCCCAAGTCACTGGGTAAAGTGTGTACTCCCATTTTCGACCAGTCAATGGCTCATTCAATTTATTTCCTAGATCATACGATGATGAACCACTAACAAATATTTGAACATGTTTAAATTGATCAGTTATTATTTTTAAGGTAAGGCCTATTTCAGGAATGCGTTGGGCTTCATCCAGAAAAATATACTTATAAGAGGCTATTACAGTCCGAATCTCTTCAGTGTTTGGACTGGTGAGTAGATTTCGTGTTGATGGATCATCCCCATCAAGGAAAAGATAGTCGACATCTTTTAGGATCTCACGGATCATTGTTGTTTTTCCGACCTGCCTGGCCCCTACAACAATTATTGCTTTTCCGCTGTCTATCCTTTTCCGAATAATTTCTTCTAATGACCTTACAAACATTTTTGCTTTAAAAATACGAATAGAAATCCTAATGACCTAATAACATGACCTAAAGTCATTACGTTGTCGATGCTTCATGCTTGTGTACAACCTCATAGTGTTTTATCCGACATATACACCCAAAGATAGTGAATCAACTGAAGATCAATTGAGTTTGGCTGAAATTATTTGTGATGGTATTGTTTATGTCTGATAAAACTGAGTTGGACTGTGC
>JAYEFL010000160.1:0-12598 GCA_034658635.1 Bacteroidota bacterium
ACGGATATGTATCGAAATCTTCTGGAGACTATGATTCGCGGTATGTATTGGATTATTTGCAGCATAAAGTTGTGCTTTCTTGCTTTTTTCCTGTTAGTGATAATCTTGCAATAAGCATTCTGGCAAACTATCAGGATAGAGCAGGCTATTACACAGATTGGGATAAGGACGGGCTTGCTTATCAGCATGCCTTTGATCCATACTACCTTATCGATATAAAAGCAGAATACAAGCTTAATTTTGGAGCCATATTCGTGAATGCCAATAACTTGCTAAATGAAGATTATGCCGATATCGGACAAGTATGGCAGCCAGGAAGATGGATTAGTTTTGGGTGCAATTTTTCATTGTCCAGGTGAGATAATTGCTATCTTTAGAGAAATATCATATCGATGAAAGTAACCTTATCTCTCGTTTTTGCCCTGTTATTGGGAATGAGTTCCTGTCAGAATCACACAGAACCTCCATATCGTGGTTTGATTACCGAAAATGGGATGGTTGTAAGTGCCCATCCAATCGCTTCTGAAATAGGAAATCAGATTCTCTTGCAAGGAGGTAATGCAATGGATGCCGCCTGTGCTGTTGAATTTGCTCTGGCTGTATGTTTTCCTGCTGCTGGAAATATCGGAGGTGGAGGATTTTGGATTATTCGCGAGTCGGGGGGGACAGTCTCGACACTTGATTACAGAGAAAAAGCTCCAGCTTCAGCCAGTAGAAATATGTTTCTGGATGATGCCGGTGATGTGATAAAGGGGAAAAGTACAAGAACGATTCTGGCTTCTGGTGTACCTGGTACCGTGGCTGGAATGGCTGCAGGTCAGGGTAAATATGGTAAACTAAGTTGGTCAGAGGTGATTCAACCTGCCATTGATCTTGCTTTAATTGGTTTTCCTGTGACAAAGAAACAAGCACAAAGCTTAAATAGCATTCGTAGGAGTGTGCTGGAGCGAAACAGTTGGAGACCACCATTTTTTAAGGAAACTATTTGGAAAGAAGGGGATTCTTTGAAGCAAGTAGACTTAGCTGCAACAATGACTCGCATTCGCGATCTTGGAAGGGATGGATTCTACAAGGGAGAAACAGCAGAATTAATTGTGCAGCAAATGGGAGAATATGGTGGTTTAATAAGCCATAAGGATCTTGAAGACTATAAGGCTATTTGGAGAAAACCTATATCAGGAGAGTATAAACAATATGAATTCTTCTCAATGCCACCACCGTCTTCAGGAGGTATTGCTCTGGCACAACTTCTTTCTATGATTTCAGAATTTCCTGTTAATCGCTATGGATTTCACTCTCCCAGAACAGTTCACTTAATGGTAGAGGCTGAAAGAAGAGTTTATGCTGATCGTGCCGAGTGGCTGGGAGATAGTGATTTTTTTGATGTTCCTGTTTCTGAACTCCTGGATGCTGAATACTTAAGAGCCAGGAGTGGCAGTATTAATCACAAAAAAGCTACCAATAGCAGCGATATTGAGCCGATGCAATACTTTGACAACGAAAGTGAAGAAACAACCCATTATTCAGTTGTAGATCAATGGGGCAATGCTGTGGCTGCAACAACAACTCTTAATGGAGGGTATGGAAACCGAATAGTAGTTAAAGGAGGTGGCTTTTTTATGAATAATGAAATGGACGATTTTAGTAGTAAACCTGGATTTCCTAATATTTATGGTCTGATCGGAGGAGAAGCAAATTCAATTGAACCTGGTAAGAGAATGCTCAGTTCAATGACTCCAACTATTCTGACCCTGAATGGAAATTTATTTATGGTAGTTGGTAGTCCGGGTGGGTCAACCATAATAACTTCGGTATTTCAAACGATCCTGAATGTGCTTGAATTTGGAATGGGAATGCAGGAAGCTGTGGATGCTGGAAGATTTCACCATCAATGCTGGCCAGATCAAATTAGTATGGAAGCAAATGCTCTGGATAGTCTGGCCCAGAATAAATTAATCAGCATGGGACATGATATAAAACAAAGGGGCACAATTGGTCGTGTCGATGCCATACTTGTTCTTCCGGATGGACGTCTTGAGGCTGGTGCAGATAAAAGAGGAGATGATACAGCAAAGGGCCATTAGTAAACAAAAGCTTTCACTCAGGGTGCAGATTGTTGCATTCCCTGGAGCTGAAGATAAGCTTTTAGAAAAGGCTAAGGTTCATATAATCAGCATTTTAAAGGGAATAGAACTGGATTTTGTTAAAAAGGATCCACTGGCAATATATTTTGTAACCGGAGGTTCAGAAGCATCTGCTGTTAAAGCGATATCTGACAGAAGACACATTCTTCTATTGGCTTTTTCTGAAAATAATGCCTATGCTTCTGCAAGTGAAGTAAAAGCCTGGCTGGGATCTAAGGGCATGAGCTCATATCTGTGTAATTTGTCAGATGAAACTTCAATTCCTCAATTGAAAGAGTTGGTGGGCATCTGGAGCAGAGTTAGAAGTTTCACGCATAAGCGTGTTGGTATTATCGGAAACCCTTCTGAATGGCTGATTTATTCTAGACCAAAGGCTGATGACCTGAGAACCAGATTTGGTATCAGGTTAATATCATTTCCATGGGATGATCTCCCTGACCCCATGAGTGTGGCACAATCTGAAGATTTCCTGGAATTCTTTAACGGTCATGGAAATCAGAACATTGAAGATCATAGTCGGATTCATAGCTTGTTACTGGAAATCATAGAAGGCAATAAATTGGATGGAATAGCAGTAGAATGCTTTCCAATGGTTAAAGAGAAAGGGATTACCGCTTGTCTTAGCCTGGCCAGGCTAAATGATATGGGCGTTCCTGCAGCTTGCGAAGGCGATCTTGTTAGTCTCGCTGGTATGCTCCTGATTCAACACTTGACGGGTGTAATTCCATGGATGGCAAATATCTCCGGAGTTTTTCAGGATCATGCTGAATTCTCTCATTGTACTGTTTCTCCCGGCCTCACAGATAATTACAGATTAACTACGCATTTTGAATCGGGAAAAGGACTCTCAATCGCAGGAGATCTGTACCAAAAGGTATATACTGTTTTTAGATGGAACCAGTCTTTTGATCGTTGCTTTATAAGCAAAGGTGAAAAAGCAGACTATCTATGGAGCTCTGCATCTTGCCGAACCCAACTTCACCTGATGATAAATAGCCATGACTTAATCAAATTACAGAATCTGCCATTAGGTAATCATCATTTGATCATTCCTGGTGATCATACAAGTGCCCTAAAAACTGCTTGTGAGTATCTGAACTTCGCAATTATTTAAAAAATCTACACATATATATATTGACGACTAATAAGTTAGTTGTCTGTTTAATATATTAGTTACCTTTAGCTAAATTGTTTGTCATGAATATTAGAATAGTTTTTGCCATATTAGTATATGGAGCATTCTGTGGAGTAGGGAATTCTGCTTTTTCACAAGATCAAATAGCGGAAAATCTGCTAAATGAAGTGCAAATTGCTCTGATAAGAGGGGATGTTGAGCTTTCAGAAAAGATTGTGGATACTTTGTTAAGCCATTACCCTGATAATTCTCAATTGTGGTATTATCGGGGTTTGGCAAACAGGCTGCGAATGAATTTCTCTGCTGCTACTATGAGCTTTCGAAAGTCGCTCAATCTGGATCCACATAACCCGGAGTTGTATAAACAACTTGCACAATCCTGCTATGATCAGGATGATTATGTAAGGTGCTTGCTGTACGCAGATTCAATTTTGCAAACAGATAGCTTGAATAGAAATAGCTTGAAAATCAAGGGACAAGCTCTATTAAAGCTAAGCCGTTATGGTGAATCTAAAGGCTCTTTCCTCAAACTGCATCAAAATGATAGTTTAAATACCTGGTATATAAAACAGCTTGGGGGAATCGCAACAAAAATCGATAGCATTAGCGAAGCATTGCATTGGTATACCTTGGCTACTGAGATAGATAGTATGGATATGAGGTCGTACACTCATCTGGGTAGCCTTTTCGTCAAAGCCGAATTATATGAAGAGGGCTTACCTGTTCTGACAACTGCTATTAGAAGAGATTCAAGTCATGCTTTGCTTTTCCGTTTTAGGGGGTCTTTGGGTATCATGGGTGCAAATTTTGAGCAAGCTGAATCCGATTTCAAAACTGCAATCCAATTAGGAGATTCTGTTGCATTTACATTCAGACATTATGGTTTGTGTCTTTTCAAACAATCAGAATACCAAAAGGCCTTAAAAGTATATAAAGCCACCCTCAAGTTGGATCCTGATGATGCTAAAGCATGGTATTATCTGGGCTTCTGTTATAAATGGGACGAAGATATAGAAATGGCAATCGCTTGTCTGGATAAGGCGCTGATATTATCAGCGTCAAGTTCAATATCTGATGTTTACGATGGATTAGGACAATTTCACGGATTCCAAAGGGATTATGATAATGCTATTCATAATTATAGTCGTGCATACGAATGGAATCCATTGAACCCTATTCCTCTGGCTCAAATAGGCATGCTTGTTGAACAGTCAGGCGGAAAAAAAGAACATGCCAAGAATTATTACAAGTCTTATCTGAAAAAATCAAGCCACATAGAGAATGCGTATCTCATCCAATATGTGAATAATAGAATTAACATTATCAATGAAAAGCTTTTCATGGAAGGTAAGTTGAAAAGGGATTAGTAAGCATAAGAGTTTTGGCTTGCTGATATTTTTAAATTATTTTAGCCTTTTATTTATTTCACTGGCCAATGTTATTCAGATTATTCAGCCTAATGTATCTTCGCTTAACAGCTTGGAAGCTTGTTGGAGAGAGACCCGATTTGAAGAAGTACATTTTTATAATGGCACCCCATACCAGCCAATCTGACTTTGTTATGGGTAAAATGTTTAGTTCAGCAAAGCGGATAAGAACACATTTTTTGATAAAAAAGGAATCCTTTTTCTTTCCTCTTGGAATAATCCTGAAACTGTTAGGAGGTATCCCTGTTGATCGTAGCAATAACCGAAACCTTGCAGGGCAGTTAGTGAAGCGCTTTAATAATACTGAAGAACTGGTTCTGGTTATTACCCCTGAAGGAACTCGTAAGATCGTCAGGCGATGGAAAAGAGGTTTTCACCTTATTGCAAGGGCAGCAAATATTCCTATAGTGTTTGCTTACGTTGATTACAAAACCAGAACAATGGGGATAGGTGATACACTGTATCCCACAGATGATTATCAGGCAGACCTTGAAATCATAAAAAATTTTTACAGGGGCATGGAAGGCCGAAACCCAGGATTGTTTTCTGTTGGAGACTAGGAGAATGAAAAGCAAGTTCAAAAGTTATACTCGTAAACAACTAGCGCGCCTGCTACTATTTATTAGTGGCTGGAGACTTGAAGGTGAGGTTCCTGTATTAAACAAATGTGTTATAATAGGTGCACCACATACCAGCAACTGGGACTTTTTCTTTGGCTTAATCTATAAAATGTATTATGGCCTGAATATTCAATTTCTTATGAAAGAGGAATTATTCAGATTCCCAATGAATGTATTCTTTAATCGGATTGGGGGCATTCCGGTTAAAAGAGGTCAGAAGAACAACCTTGTTGAAATTCTAACTCAAAGATTTACCCACAAAGATAATTTTTACCTGGCCCTGGCTCCTGAAGGCACCAGAGGGAGAGTTAAGCAGTGGAAGAGGGGTTTTTATTACATTGCGACAAAAGCTAAGGTTCCTATTGTTTTGGGTTATATGGATTATGGTAGAAAGGTAGTTGGAGTTGGACCGGTTTTTTATCCTGGAAATGATATAGAGAAGGATATGTCAGAGATTACAAATTTCTACACTACGATCCAGGCGAAATTTCCTGATCACTTTTCCTTCCCTCATGATTACAATATTTCCTGAGAATGTCAAAAGATAATCTGAATATATGTTTGCTGCAGGCTAACCTGACCTGGGAGAAAAAAGAGATTAATCTTGCCACTTTTGAGCAAATGATCTTGGCTCTTAAAAACCCAGCTGATATCATTCTTTTGCCTGAAATGTTTACCACCGGATTTTCGATGAATCCTGAGTCTCTGGCTGAATGTATGGACGGGCCAAGCGTTAAATGGATGCTTGACAAGGCTCAGAAAACAGGTTCACTTATCGCTGGCAGCCTGATTATTAAGGAGAAATCTGACTATTTCAATCGCTTCATAGCGATGTCACCAGATGGAATTATTGCAAGTTATGATAAACGACACCTTTTCAGAATGAGTAATGAGGAGGCGCATTATGAACCTGGAATAGCCAGAATTACTTTCGAATGGAGAGGCTGGAGAATCTTGCCACAGATCTGCTATGATCTGAGATTTCCTGTTTGGATTCGAAACCAGGATGATTATGATCTTATGCTTCTTGTAGCAAATTGGCCTGAACCAAGACGGGATGTATGGAGAACTCTGCTGCTTGCCCGGGCTTTAGAAAATCAGGCTTATGTTGCAGGACTCAATAGAACTGGCAGAGACAATAAGATGGTTAATCATGCTGGAGACAGTCTGATAATCAGTCCAAAGGGAGATGTAATCAAAGATTTTGGCAGCAATGAAGGAAGCTTTTACGCTGACTTATCTAAGAATGAACTAATTGAGTTTCGTGAAAAATTCCCTGTTAATCTTGATCAGGATACTTTCAGCGTTGAACTTTAGTTATTATTTGCCAGAGCACTATGCAGAATCTCTATAGTATGGTAGGCTGTTCTTCCTGTTCCATCCTTTATCTGATGTCTGCAACTAGTACCGGGTGCGCAGATTATAGTATCCTGATCACTAGATCTTACAGCTGGAAATAGAATTAGTTCTCCAACTTGCATGGATAAATCATAGTGTTCCTTTTCGTAACCAAATGATCCTGCCATACCGCAACAGCCTGAAGGAATCTCTGTAACAGAATAGTTCTCAGGCAAAGAGAGAATTCCAATAGTAGAATCAGTTGAAGCGACAGCCTTTTGCTGACAATGTCCGTGAAGCTTAATTATGCAATTTTCTTTTGAAAAACTCGTACTGGTAATTCTTCCAGCTTGTGCTTCGGTCCAGAGAAACTCATCTATCAAAAATGAGTGCTTTGATATTGTAAGGGCTTGCTCTTTTAAATGAGGATCAGCAAGCTCAGGGAATTCATCTCTGAAACCAAGTATTGCAGAAGGTTCTATTCCTACTAAGGGAATATCCTCAGAAACAACATCAGTGAGGAGTCTGATGTTGTCATTAATAATTGCTTTGGCTTTTTTTAGTAGCCCTTTTGATAAATAAGTACGTGCACTTAAATTGTGGGCTGGTAAAATAACCCTGTATCCCAATGATGTAAGTAACTCAATTGCTTTCAATCCAATATCTCCATCATTGTAATCAGTAAACTCATCAATAAAAAGGCACACACTTGATTTTGCTTCAGATCTGGAGGGATTGATCTTCATGAGCTTTCCAGGTGCTGTTTTATGCAAAGGTTTACCTGATAAAGTAGGAAAACTTCGCTGACTTCCAAAGCCCGCCAAACGTTTCAGTATTCCTGAACTAATACTATTTTTCAAAATAAAATTAGTGAACCCGGGCATAAAGGAACCCAGCTTATTAATGCTACTAATTTCAGCAATCAGTTTTGTCCTGAAAGGAACTCCGTGATTTTCATACCAGTGACTAAGGAATTCTGCCTTAAGCCTGGCCATGTCTATACTAGACGGACATTCAGTTTTACAAGCTTTACAGGATAGGCAAAGGTCTAATACTTCATAAATCTCCTGATGGTCAAATGGATTTCCTTCAGAACTTCCCTTGGTAATAAATTCACGAAGAATATTGGCCCTTGCCCTGGTAGTATTCTTTTCATCCCGTGTTGCCTGATAAGAAGGACACATGGATCCACCAATCAAATGGCTTTTTCTGCAATCTCCTGAGCCATTGCATTTTTCAATGGCACGCAGGAAACCATCTGTCGCAGAAAAGTCAAAATATGTATCTATTTGAGGAGTTTCCTGACCAGGTTCATATCTTAAGAATTCATCCATAGGGGGAGAATCCACGATTTTACCCGGGTTAAAAATAACCTCAGGATCAAATGTCTTCTTTACCTCCTTGAGTAAACCATAAACAATTTCACCAAACAGATCCGGAATAAAGCTTCCTCTGAGTCTGCCATCTCCATGCTCTCCACTAAAACTGCCCCGGTACTTCTTGATAATCTTAACAGTTTCTTCTGCAATCATCCTGAACTTCTTGACATCTTCCTCTAATTTCAGATTCAAAACAGGCCGCATATGAAGTTCTCCTGTGCCGATATGCGCATGATAAACGCATTCCATATTGTTTCTCTCAAAGACCTGCTCAATATCAGCTATATAGGCAGGTAATTGCTCAACGTGAACTGCAGTATCTTCAATTACAGTAACTGACTTGGCATCGCCAGGAATATTGGAAAGCAAGCCTAGCCCTGCCTTTCTTAAATTCCACACTTTTTCAATTTCATCTCCATAAATCACAGGAAAAGCATATCCATTCCCAGAATCATTGAGATCCTTTACAGTTTTATTGATCTTATAATCAAGTTCTTTTGTGCTATTTTCAGCAAATTCAATGATAAGTATAGTTCTGGGATCCCCCTCAACAAAGAACCTGTTTTCCTCTTGCAACTTATTAGATTTTGTGCAATTGAGTACAGTTGAATCCATTAACTCAACTGCTGTAGGGTGATTTTTTAATGCAATCAGATTAGCCTGAAGTGTTTCCTGTATTTCTGTGAAGTGAGCACAAATCACCGCTTTATGCAGGGGTGGGAGAGGCACAAGGTTTAGTTTTATTTGAGTAGAAAATACCAGAGTACCTTCAGAGCCACCAAGAATTTTACATAGATTTAGTGGAAAACCATCTTCTTTGAACGGGTGCATGTCTAGAAGAAGATCAATGGCATAACCAGTATTCCTTCGTGGAATTTCCGGATCTGGATATTGAGCTCTGATTTCCTTTTGTATTGAAATAGGACTCAAAAGATCGACCAGACTCCTGTATATCCTCCCTTCAAATGATTCCAGTTTAAGTTTTTTTTTCAAAAGTTCAGGAGAAATATCCTCAAAAGTAGCTGATGATCCATCACTTAGCAATCCTTTAACTGCAAGCGTATGATCTCGGGTACTTCCGTAAACCAAAGAATGAAGACCACAGGCGTTATTCCCCAGCATTCCACCAATCATGCAGCGATTGGCAGTAGATGTTTCAGGTCCGAAAAATAATCCATACTCTGATAGCTTCTGATTCAATTCCTCCAGAACTACACCAGGTTCAACCCATACATATTTCTTCTCAGGATTAATCTCAATGATTTTCGTCAGATAGCGACTTACATCCACAACAATTCCGCCTCCTACAACTTGTCCTGCCAGTGATGTACCTGCAGTTCTTGGAATAAGGGATGTGTTATGCTTATGTGCAAAATCAATGAGACCTCGTAAGTCAGCTTCATCTTTTGGGTAAGCCACAGCTAAAGGAAGTTCCTTATACACAGATGCATCTGTAGCATACATGGTACGATACAGTATATCAGTATTAATATCTCCTTTCAGAGACTCTTTTAAGTGAATCAGGTCAGACTTGATCACAATTTCTTAATTTAGAAATCAAATATAGCAAAAGAAAAAGGGTGATCCTTCGAACACCCTTCATTCTATTATTTGTTATAAAATCAGAACAGCTTCAAATCATCAAGAGCTTTCATGACAACTTTAACCGAGGCAGCTGAATCTGCCAACATTTTCTTCTCATCCTCATCAAGGTCAATTTCAATAATACGCTCAATTCCATTTTTACCCAGAATAACAGGTACACCAAGATAATTATCATTAATACCGTATTCTCCATTAAGCGATGCACACACAGGATAAATGTTCCTTTGGTCTTTGACTATTGATTCAACCATTAAGGCAGCAGCAGCTCCCGGAGCATACCAGGCAGAAGTACCCATCAGTTTAACCAGCTCACCTCCACCTTTTTTTGTACGATCAAGAATCTTTTCCAGTGTTTCGTCATCCATTAATTGAGTGATTGGAATACCTGATACAGTTGTATATCTTTTTAACGGCACCATGGTATCTCCATGACCTCCAAGTAGTAGAGCCTGACAACACTGGGGGGATACGTCCAATGCCTCAGCAATAAACGCAATGTAACGAGCAGTATCCAAAATACCAGCCATACCAAAGACCTTATTTGATGATTTCTTTGCAGCAAGATTTGCCGCATAAGTCATAACATCAAGAGGATTGGAAACCACAATAATAATGGCATCAGGTGAATATTTAACAACGTTCTCTGTAACAGTTTTAACAATTGAAGCGTTTGTTTTGATCAGATCATCTCTTGACATTCCTGGTTTTCTGGGCACACCAGCAGTAATAACAACAACTGATGAGTCTTTAGTACGCTCATAGTCATTAGTGACCCCAATTACACGTGAATTGTAATTATTAATTGAAGATGATTGCCATAGATCTAGTGCTTTGCCTTCAGCAATACCTTCATTGACATCAAGTAAAATAACTTCTTTTGCAAGATCTCTACGAGCAATTTCATTGGCTGCTGTTGCTCCAACATTTCCTGCACCAATAACTGTAATTCGTTTGTCCATATCAATTTAGTCTTTAAATCATTAAAATTTGACAGAGGTATCAACTCCTGCCTGATCAAGGAACCATCTTGTATTCTGTGATTTTGGTCTTTCAATAGGAAGTCCGTAAACCCTATCCCATACAAGTTGAGATAACACACCCATTGCTCTTGAAACTCCGAAGAGTACAGTATAGAATTCATGTTCTTTGATGCCATAGTGAATCAGCAGTGCACCAGAGTGAGCATCAACATTAGGCCATGGATTTTTTATCTTACCAATAGAACCTAAAATAGGAGGAACAACTTCATATATTTTTGAAACTACTTTAAACAGAGGAGAATCAGGCATGTATTTTAAAGCAAATTCTCGCTGTGCAGTGTATCTTGGATCAGTTTTCCGAAGTACAGCATGACCATAACCAGGAACAACTCTTCCTTCACTCAGAGTCTTTTTAACATAGTCTGCTATCATTTCCTTACTTGGATCTTCAGTTCCAAGTTCTTCCATCATATTATAGATCCACCTTATAACCTCCTGGTTTGCAAGGCCGTGAAGAGGGCCAGCTAAGCCAAGCATTCCAGCTGCATAAGCCTGATATGGTGTACTTAAAGCAGATCCGACCAGATGGGTTGTGTGAGCAGAAACATTTCCACCCTCATGGTCTGCATGTATAACCATATAAAGACGGAATAACCTTTTCACTTCATCATTATCATAACCCATCATATGTGCCAGGTTTCCAGCCCAATCAAGACTCGCATCCGGCTCAATATGATTACCATTATGATATGTTTTTCTATAGATGTAGGCAGCTATTCTTGGTAAACGAGCCAATAGATCCATTACACCTTCATAAGTTGAATCCCAAAATTCTTTCTTATTAACGCCTGAATCATAAGCTTGCTTAAACTTTGAACTCTCTGCCATTGCAACGATCGCTGCAACATATTGGGTCATTGGATGTGCATCCAAAGGCAAGGCATCAATCACATCAAAAACATGCTTAGGCACATGTGCTCTTTTTTGCCACTCACTCTGGATATACTTTACGTCTTCATTAGTTGGAAGTTCATCCATCAGCATTAGATAAAAGAGTCCTTCAGGTAAAGGCTCTCCTCCTGATCTGGCCTTAGGAAGAAGCTCTTGCAACTCAGGAATAGAATATCCTCTGAATCGAATACCCTCAATTGGATCTAACTTAGATGTACATGTGAGAAGGCTTGGTATTCCCTTCATTCCGGTAAGAATGTGACCTATTGTCACCTCTCCTACCTTCACATCTGAATGTTCACGCTTGAGTTTCTTAATTACCTCCGCTTTGGGGAGGGCTTTTTCGATAAATTTTTGTTTTATTAGTTCCATATGACAAGTCTTTAAATCATTAAATCATTTTATTCTTAAAATTCTGCTCCAGTGCATCAAAAAAATCTTCGGTAGACAGGTAGTGCTCTGGCTTAAGATCCGCACCGTGAATAATCAAAGCCAGATCTTTTGTCATTTGACCGCTCTCAACTGTGTCAACACAAGCATCTTCAAGCTTTGTTGAGAAATCAATCAAATCCTGATTCTTATCCAATTTTCCTCTGAATGCCAGACCTCTTGTCCAGGCATAAATTGAAGCTATTGGGTTTGTTGAAGTGGGATTTCCAAGCTGGTGTTGACGGAAATGTCTTGTAACGGTTCCATGCGCAGCTTCAGCTTCCATGGTTTTGCCATTCGGGGTTACAAGAACAGATGTCATTAGTCCCAGAGAACCAAATCCCTGAGCCACAGTGTCAGATTGTACATCTCCATCATAGTTCTTACAAGCCCAAACATATCCACCTTCCCATTTCATCGCAGCAGCAACCATGTCATCAATCAGGCGATGTTCGTAGGTAATGCCTTGTTTCTCAAAGGACTCCTTGTAATGATTCTCGAATACTTCCTGGAAAATATCCTTAAACCTACCATCATACTGCTTAAGGATGGTGTTTTTAGTAGATAAGTACAGGGGCCATTTTTTTGTT
>JAYEFL010000161.1:0-3014 GCA_034658635.1 Bacteroidota bacterium
AGGCTTTTGGATGGGGGAGACAGAGCTAACATATAGTCTTTGGAAAGAGATTTATGACTGGGCTAATGATAAGGGATATGCACTCAAATCAACGGGGCATTTGGGAAGTAGTGATATTTCAGCAGAGGGTCATCCGGTGACGGTTGTAAGTTGGCGTGATGCAATAGTTTGGTGTAATGCATTTACCGATTATTACAATACATATAATGGCGATAAGCCGGATTATAGTTATGCATATACATATAATAATGAGCCTGTTAAGGATTCTGATTTAAACAATGATAAACTTGAAAAAGTAGATTATAATAGTGATGCTACGGGATTTAGAATTCCAACAAACGCAGAATGGTACGCTGCAGCAAGCTATAAAACAACCCCGGATGATTATGCCAGTGGTGCATCAGCAGATTTTAGGAATGAAGGTGCAAATATTGTTGTTGCGTGGTATAGGGCGAATAGTGATGAACAAACTCATCCTGCAGCTATGAAACTTGCGAATCTTCTTGGACTTTATGATATGAGTGGGAATGTTCGTGAACTCGTTTTTGACAAATTGGATAAGTATGACGGTAGCAATAACGACAGGGGAGGAGCGTGGAATTCAAATGCAGATCAAATTGCGGTTTCTGCATCTTTTCCTATAACAGACCACTCAAGTTCCCATGCACTTGGATTTAGAATCGCCCGGACAATTGGAGATGATAGTCATGAAGATATTGAAATTACCACTGATGAAAACGAAGATGATCCTGACCTCGGTGGAGGAGAAGGATATTTTACTTTAGAAGGAAACGACTACCCAATTTCAAAAGCTGTTCTGTTGAACTTTAACAGCATCGGGGCAGGATTGCTTCAATTGCAATTCGTTTCAGAAGGAATTGAAATGGATGCTGAAAATAGTGGCGGATATACCGGAGTCGGTAATATGCTTGACATAGCTATTTATACTACCGAATCAGATCTGATAAGCGGGAAGACCTATACAATCGGAGATTATCCTACGATTATTTTCGATGCCTTTACGAATATTAATGCCGATACTTTTCCGTATGAGCCTGATAAGTCTTTTATAGGAGCAGAAGAGTATAGTGTTGAAGTTAAAGGCAATAGCGAGTCTTACACCATAATTTTTTCTTGCAAAGGACTTGTAACGCCCTCCGGTGAGGAAACAACTATTACAGGTGAGTATATTGGTAAAATCCCAAAACTAAATGCAGGTGAGGATTTTTAATCTGGAATAATATTTTAGTTGCACGGCTAGTAGGTGGACTACCTTTAGGTTCAGCCCCGGTGAAGCATTAATTTCAATTGTTTCATCGGGGCTTTTATCATGCTCTTTTTGTAGTGTTCTTTTCCGCAGCATTTCTTGAATTTCAGACCGCTATTACATGGACAAGGGCTATTTCTACCAATGCTTAATTTCTTTTTGTTCAGATCCCGTGCAGTCATATCTTGATTAAATATTATTTCAAGTAAATTATATAGAACAGGATGCTTTCTGACTAACAATTTTGGCCGTTCAAAAAAGTATTCACTAGCAACGGCAAAGAATTCCTGGCGGTTCGTTCCTCCATATGGATTAATATCTGACTCATTATCAAAGATCTCTTCAATTTTTTTGTTGATGAGATCTAACCAGGGAATAACATATTGTTTTTCTAGTAAAAGTGCCGGAACTCCATCACCTGAACCATCAAATTTGTCTATCAAGTGAACAAACTCATGAATAGCCGTATTTTTTTTATCTGATTCATTGACAAAGCCATGATGTAATGCCGGTTTTGATAGAACCATTTTACCATCCATGTAACCAGTACCCACCATGCCCAAAATTCTTCGATCCGGGCCAGATGTTTCGAATTTATCGTTAAACATTCCTGGATTTTATGCTCATATCGAACTTTCTCATCCTTAGATAGTATATTGTAAAAAGCCACTTTTTCTGCCAAAATAATTCTCCACTCTGCAGGAAATAGTTTTTTTGGTTCTATCCAAGACTTTTTTCTCCAATATTTTATTACTATCAGAAATAATACAAGAGCAAAAAAAATGATTGTAAATGGCAGCATTGTTTTGTCAAAAATCTCGTTAAAAATATGTGCTATTTCGCGCAATTAACACAATACAAGCTTTCTGGCCTATAGAGAATTCTGGCTAATGGGATCGATGATTTACACTATGAGTTAAGCTTTTTTTTTACCTTTAGTAAATTATTAGGCCTTGACGAAAACATACAAATTATGGACAAAAGAACTTTTTTAAGAAGTCTCGGTTTGCTGAGCTTAGCCGCTGTGCCCTCTGTTCACGGAATGGAGCGCTGGATCGAATTACATGATCATATAGCACCTGAAGAACTTGCAGGAGATGAAAAGTTCTGGCAGGGTATTCGAAAAGGATACCGCTTGAAGCCTGATTATATCAACCTGGAGAATGGCTATTATTGTATGCAGCCCGAGAAGACTCTGGAAGGTTTTATACAACATGTACGTGATGTTAATTACCAGGCTTCCTATTATATGAGGAACGTCCAGAGGAAGAATAAAAAAATAATGTCTGATAAACTGGCAAAATTAGTTGATTGTCCGGCTGATGAGTTGATTATTACCCGAAATACAACCGAATCACTTGATATGATTATCGGTGGTTTCCATTGGGAAGTGGGGGATGAAGCTGTAATGGCTGAGCAGGATTATGGTGCTATGCTAAATATGTTTAAACAGGTTGCCAGAAGAAATGGTGTGGTTAACAAAATAGTTTCGGTCCCAAACCATCCAGAATCAGATGAAGAAATTGTTAAGCTCTACGCTGATGCAATTACTGATAAAACCAAGCTCTTGATGGTTTGCCATATGATCAATATTACCGGACATATTCTGCCAATCAGGAAAATCTGTGATATGGCTCATAGCAAAGGAGTTCAGGTAATGGTTGATGGTGCCCATACTGTTGGTCATATTAAGTTTTCGATGAAAGATCTTGACTGCGATTATTATGGGGCAAGTCTGCATAAATGG
>JAYEFL010000162.1:0-36951 GCA_034658635.1 Bacteroidota bacterium
GGGAGTTACTGAAAGTACGAAAAACATTTTTCTTGAATCTGCCTGTTTTGACCCGGTTTACGTAAGAAAAACAGCCAAACGACACGGGCTTAACACTGATTCTTCTTTCCGTTTTGAAAGGGGAACTGACCCAAATGGAACTATTTATGCGCTTAAACGTGCTGCCTTGATGATAAAAGAATTAGCCGGTGGTCAAATTGCTTCTGAAATCCAGGATGATTATCCTGTTGAAATCAAGCCTTATCCTGTTTTTCTTAAATGGTCTAATCTGAATCGTCTTATCGGTATTGAAATTCCAAGAGAAACAGTCATTCAGATCCTGGAACTACTGGATATAAATGTAAAACAGAAAACTTCTGATGGGCTAAAGCTTGAGGTCGCCACCTATAGGGTCGATGTTACAAGAGAAGCAGATGTTATTGAAGAAATTCTGAGAATTTATGGATATAACAACATAGGGATATCTGAGCATGTAAACTCAACATTATCTTACGCTCCTACCCCGGATCCGGAGTTGCTGGAGAATCAGATCGCTGAACAACTTATCGCCCAGGGGTTCAATGAGATGATGGCTAATTCGCTCACCAAAATCACATATTATAATGACCTGCCCGGCTTTGATCCTGGGCATGCTGTTGAATTGCTGAACCCCCTGAGCAATGACTTGAAGGTGCTTAGAAGGACCCTTCTCTATGGCGGACTGGAGTCTATCCTGCTGAATCAGAATCACCGCAGGCTGAACCTGCGTATGTTTGAGTTTGGAAATATTTATAAGATTAGTAAGCCTGAGAAATCTTATGCTGTAGAGGGATATGCTGAGACACGAAAGCTTGCATTATTCCTGACAGGTTCAAAGACTGATGAAAACTGGAAAGTCAAACAGGAAAAGTCCAGTTTCTTCCAATTGAAAGGCATAGCACTGGGAATTCTGGCACGACTAGGCCTTAAGGAAAGTGATATGACCTGTGAATATCTCAGTAATGATATCCTTCAGGAAGGACTACAGTACAGTATGAACAGCAAGGATGTAATGATAATTGGCCAGGTTAGTTCGAAACTTACAAAGCATTTTGAACTGGATCAAGAAGTCTTTTTTGCTGATCTCCAATGGAACAATCTTCTAAGCTTATTGAATTCAACAGTTAAATACAAAGAGATTCCAAAATATCCAGAGGTGCGCCGGGATCTGGCTCTGGTGCTTGATAATTCCAGAACCTTTGAAGAGATACGGAAACTTGCTTTTCATGTAGAAAAAAGATTTCTCAAATCAATCAATCTTTTTGATGTATTTGAAAGTGAGAAATTGGGCCCGGGCAAAAAGTCATATGCAGTCAGTTTTGCCTTACAAGACGAGCGCAAAACATTAACCGACAAACAGATTGATAAAATCATGAAATCTCTTATATCAGCCTTTGAACAGAAGTTAGGTGCTAAACTACGTTAGAAAGGTAAGGTCAATATACCTGCAGTGTTTACAGCCATGGAAAACCCGCTGTTTTTGTTCGAAGATACAACACGATAAGATTTTGTAAGTTCTTCTGGTGCGTTTTCAACAACAAATGATTGATTTGTAAACTCCAGCAGGTCAATATCGTTGTAGTCGTTACCAATCCCTACAGTATTCTTTTGATCTATCCCCAGATACCTGCCAAGAAACTGACATGCATTACCCTTGGATACATCAGGATGGAAGACCTCCATCCAGATCGATTTATGATCCAGAGGAGAAGTAGCACGAATAACTTTTACTTCTGCGCATAACTCAGATAAGCGATGAAACTCCTTAAGTTCAGATAGTATTATCAAAAACTGAGACGCCTTACCATAGTTGGGGGGATCAAATTTAATCTCCTTTTCGAACCCACGGTAATACTCCATTCTCTTATCAAAATCAGGATGTGTATTTCCATTGTGGAAATAGTGGAATTTATGATTATCCGGAGCGGGTTTAAGAACTTTGAACGAAATGTTTTCATTTCTGAATAATAAAACCAACTCATGAACTTTCTCTTCTGTGAGAGAATATGAAGATAGAATTTCTCCGCTTGACCAATCCATAACACCTGCTCCGGAACTAAAAACAAGAAAATCAATCGGAAAATCCTCTGGAATAACTGTTGAAAACGAATATGGAGAACGTCCGGTTGCAATCACCCGAACAATCCCCTGCTTTCCAAGCTCATCAAGGCAATCATAATCTGATCTGCTAACTTTTTGCTCAGAATTCAGGAGAGTACCGTCAAGATCTGTAATAACCATATGAATCATTCCCAAAAATATCATTTAAAATTTTAAACTTGTGCTCAAATCATAAGCTGTTAATACGGATGATTAAAAAAATTGGACATTATTTTTCTCTGGTCACATTTGCCCACACAATATTTGCACTCCCTTTTGCATTTATCGGATTCTTCCTCGCAACTAAACTGCATGACTATCCGATGAACTGGACAACTTTCATATTTGTTATTCTATGCATGATCTTTGCAAGGAATGCTGCCATGGGTTTCAACCGTTGGGCCGATCGCAGGATTGACGCACAAAACCCACGAACCGCCGACAGAGAAATTCCAAACGGCACCATTTCCTCCCGAAATGGATTAATTTTCACTCTGGTCAATGCCATATTATTTATTGCTACAACCTGGTTTATTAACACTTTGTGCTTTTGGCTGAGTCCGGTGGCCATTCTGGTAATAATGGGATACAGTCTCACCAAACGCTTTACTGTACTTTGTCATTTCATTCTTGGACTTGGACTGAGCCTGGCACCTATTGGTGCATACCTCTCAGTGACAGGTCAATTTCACTGGCTACCTATGATCTTTTCCGCAATAGTTCTCACATGGGTTTCAGGATTTGATATCATTTTTGCTCTTCAGGATCATGAATTTGATAAAGAAGCTAATCTTTTTTCCGTTCCGGTATGGCTGGGCAAATCAAAAGCCTTAAGACTATCTGCCGGGATTCATGTTATCACTGCACTGTTAGTATTACTTGCAGGATTTCTTGCAGAACTTGGATGGCTATACTTCCTGGGTTCCGCCGTCTTTATAATGCTGCTATATTATCAGCACATAATAGTGAAGCCGGATGACCTCAGCAAAGTAAACAGAGCTTTTGGCACAACAAACGGAACAGCATCTGTAGTATTTGCAGCTTTTGTACTACTGGAACTCTTCTTTTAGAGATATTCTTAAAGAATATATGTAAACGTGATACCAAAGGTTTCCTGAAACTGTATTCGCTTTCCTTCTCCAACTTTCGTTTTCACTCCATCGATCCATTCATAAAAAGGGATGATAGTATCATCATCATACTTGATATAAAAGAATAATGTGGTGCTTACATATTTATTCACCTTTAGAGAAAATTGTGTAGTCCAGTCAACGTCAATATTCTGGGGATTATTTACATAGTTTGAGAAAAGTCTCAGACCAGTGGTCATATTAATATTTTTCCAAAGGAGTCTCTTATAGTTAATGTTGAGAGTGGCTCCTGGCTCTCCCTTAACCCTCTGCCCCTCTTTCAAACCATATTTTTTCTGATTGACTGTTATAGTATCCAATACAAAAGTAAACTTACCTGAAATTGGAGAAAGGTTAATTGAAAGGTTCTTATTGGGAACATACACCATACCTACACCAATATTCATAGTGGCTGGAGACATAAATTTAGAATTGGGAAGTGAGTCATTAGGAGATTTATAACCAGGAAAAAGTTGAGAATCAAAATGGCCCACAGCCGAATAACTAAGTTTCTTAAATGCCTTATGCCTGAAATCACTCTTGATTTTCAAAAGATCAATATTCTTAAACAAATTCTGGCCCTCAGATTTAAGTAATCCAAACCTATACCAGTAGCTGCTGGTCCATGACATTTTATCTTTGACATACTTTGCCCCTCCCTTTGTATCCATGAGGAAAGTCAGCCGATTGTCTCCTCCTTTAGCCCAGTTTGAATATGCCCATTGATTCAACTGAAATACTATCTTGCCGTTGGTAGACCAATACTGCGGAGGAGCTTTAGGCAATTTCTTTTTGGGTATTTTGATAATAGAAACATCTTTATAATCAACCATTATCTCTTCAGGGTTTGCGGTTCTTTTCAGCACATGGGTCAGAAATAGATTATCATCTACCCACATATGTAAGCCATGCTTCCCCTTGCCATGCAGGTAAACTTTTGCTGAATCAGCCTGTTGGTTAGTTAGAAAAATAGCATTCCTAACTTCATGTCCATCTCTCAGTACAACTCCAATAGAATCATTATCAGCATAATGAATCCAGAAATATGTTGAATCATTACCCATGTGATAAATCAGTCTATCCCAAAGGCCACGTAGTTTTTGAGGATCCTGACTACGAGCTGAATCACTATAAACGACCTCGAGTAAAAGCCCAAGCTCTGACCTCACAGAATCCTCATCAATTTTAAACAGAGAATCTCTCAATGCCCACCTGTTATTCCTGTTAAACTCAGCCCACAGCGAATCCTGCTTCTCCTCATAAATACTATCAAGATGCTGCACATACTTAAGATTCATCAAATCAACCTGCAAAGAATCTTTTTCCCACCAAACAAGCTCAAGCAGATTATTAGTGGCCAAAGAATCAAGGCTTGCTTGCAGTAACATCGAATCCTTTAAATGAATAATCCGAAGAAGAGAATCCCGGCTAATTTTTATTGTATCCTCCTGAGCCCAAGCATCCACATAATCATTCCCCCTGATGACAGAGGGAAATAACAAGTACACACTCAAAAAGACGGATAAAAGTATAAATCTCACTACAATTTACTAATCAAATTCATTACAAAGTTAACAATTGCAAAAACCGCACAAATTAGAAACGAAAAAATTAATCATTTATTCCAAATATTTTTTAACCTTTGCAGCAAGATGTTGTCAACCACACACATATCCATTCCAACTCTTGATGTTTATCGCAACATCAAACAAAGAGACAACTAAAGCCCTTCCCAGCCTTTTAGCTTCTTTCTATTAACTTTTTACCCCCTATTACTTATACCCATTACTTCATTACCTAGTTATGAACCTCCCTTTCTCAGAACCCTATAAAATCAAGATGGTTGAATCTATCCACCGTAGCACACCAGAAGAGCGGTCTCAGTGGATAAATGATGCCAATTACAATTTATTTAACTTATCCAGCGATCAGGTCTATATTGATCTTCTCACAGATTCCGGAACTGGAGCCATGAGTGATATCCAATGGTCAGCCATCATGAGTGGCGATGAATCTTACGCTGGGTCCAGATCATACTCTGAGCTAAAGAATGCTGTTGTGGATATCTTCGGAATGCCATTTTTCTTGCCAACTCATCAGGGACGAGCAGCAGAGAACGTGCTTTTTTCTGCTCTGCTTAAAGAAAATGACATTGTTCCGGGAAATGCTCATTTCGATACAACCAAGGGTCATATTGAGTTTAGAAAAGCTCAGGCTATCGATTGTACTATTGCTGCAGCTTACGATACACACATCGACCATCCATTCAAAGGGAATGTTGATATTAAGAAACTGGAACAGATAATTAAGGAGCACCAGCCATCAAATATTCCATTTATCGTAGTAACAATTACTTGCAATACTGCCGGTGGATTGCCTGTTTCAATGGAGAATATTAAAGAAGTAAAAAATCTTGCGAAAAAATACGACATCCCTGTTCTAATAGACTCTGCCCGGTTTGCTGAAAATGCCTATTTCATAAAGGAGAGAGAATCAGGATATCAGAACAAAACCATAATAGAGATCATTCGCGAAATGTTTAGCTATGCTGATATGATGACAATTTCAGCAAAAAAAGACGGAATTGTCAATATTGGTGGCTTCATTGGGATGAAAGATCAGGATGTATTCAAAAAATCTACTGTATATAACATCCTATTTGAAGGCTTTATTACCTATGGAGGTATGGCTGGAAGAGATATGGCAGCTTTAGCCAGGGGGCTGTATGAATCAACAGATTATCATTATCTGGAGAGCAGAATCAAACAAGTGGCCTTTCTGGGAGACCTGATGAGCAAAGCTGGAGTACCCGTTCAACAACCCTTCGGAGGACATGCCATTTTTCTGAATGCGCTTGAATTTCTCCCCAATGTTCCGCGCGAAGAATATCCCGCTCAGACTCTGGCTATTGAATTGTTCAAAGAAGCAGGAATCCGTGGTGTGGAAATTGGTACAATAATGGCAGACAGGGATCCAATTTCCAGAGAAAACCGCTACCCAAATCTTGAACTGGTTAGATTGGCCATCCCGAGAAGAGTCTACACTAATAACCATATGAATTATGTTGCAGCTGCTGCGATCCAGGTCTGGAACAGGAGAAATGAAATCAAACGTGGCTATGAGATTACCATGGAAGCTCCCATAATGAGACACTTTACAGTAGAATTACGACCTTTATCTTAACTTTGTTGAATAACGCAAATACGAAAATATGCTAAGATCAATGACTGGTTTCGGAAAAGCCAGATGTGAGTTACCAAAGAGAATTGTTTCTGTTGAAATTAAGACTCTGAACAGCAAACAGACAGATGTTTACCCTAAGATACCTGCAATTTACAGAGAAGCAGAAGCAGAATTAAGAAATGTTCTTGCCAGAAAACTTGAGCGCGGTAAAATCGAAATCTCTATCTGGTATGAGCAAACACAAACCGAGAGAAAAGCAAAAATAAATCAAACAGTATTGCTGGATTATTTGGTACAATTCAATGAAATGTCTGATCAAGTCAGGGTGCCGGAAATTGAAACTCTTTTGCCTGTCGCTATGCGTCTTCCAGATGTTTTGTCAACTACAAAACAAGAGTTTGATCCTGCAGAATGGGCACTGGTGATGAAATCTATTTATGAGGCAATAGGCCAACTAAATGAATTCAGATCACATGAGGGTAAGAATCTTGAAACTGATATCAGATCAAGAATTGAAATAATCCAGCAACTTATCTCAGAAGTAGAAAAGTTCGAATCAGAACGGATTGAAAAAATAAGAACCCGGATCAACAATAATCTCGAAGAGAATATTGGAAAAGACAAAATAGATACAAACCGATTTGAACAGGAAGTAATCTATTTTCTCGAGAAACTTGATATCACGGAAGAGAAAGTCAGGTTGAGAAGCCATTGCAATTACTTTCTGGAAACCATGGAAGAAGATAATCCGGTTGGAAAAAAGCTAGGATTTATCACCCAGGAAATTGGACGTGAGATAAACACAATAGGATCCAAAGCCAATGACAAGGATATGCAACAACTGGTGGTTCGGATGAAGGATGAGTTGGAGAAAATAAAAGAACAAACGCTTAATATCCTATAGAGGAAATAGGAAATAGAAAATAGGAAATAGAAATTAAGGCTAAGGAATAGGATTAAGGAATCGTGGGGCAAACCAATGTGTCTGCCCTTGATTGACGAAAAACGAATGACGAAAGACGGAAAACTTATAATCCTGTCGGCCCCTTCCGGAGCTGGCAAAACCTCAATTGCAAGAGGCTTGTTGAACTCTGGGTTAGGGTTGGAGTTCTCCATTTCTGCATGTAGCAGAGATAAACGCCCTGATGAGACCGAGGGTAAAGATTATGTTTTCCTGAGTCCTGATGAATTTAAATCCCGTAAAAACCAAGGGGATTTTCTTGAATGGGAAGAAGTGTATCCAGATCATTTCTATGGCACTCTAAAATCAGAGGTTCAACGAATTTGGAAAAACGGACATCATGTATTATTTGATGTGGATGTTTATGGGGGAAGAAAAATTAAAGAAATATACGGTGATCAGGTTCTGGCTCTCTTCATTCAGCCCCCAAGTGTTCAGGAATTGGAAAAACGCTTGAACAAACGCTCTTCTGACTCACACGAAAAAATTGCTATGCGTTTGAATAAAGCCGAAGAAGAGCTGGCTTTTTCAAAGTATTTTGACAAGGTTATTACTAATGATAATCTGGAGATAGCTATCAACGAAACACTTGATATTGTAAGGTCATTTTTAAATAGTTAGCATGCAAGTTGGTTTATTTTTCGGATCCTTTAATCCTATCCACATTGGCCATACAGCCATTGCAAATTACATTATAGAATTTAGTCATCTTGATCAGTTATGGTTTGTTGTGAGTCCGCAAAATCCATTTAAAAACAAAGCTCAATTACTTTCTGAATACCATCGGCTTGAACTTGTTAACCGGGCAATAGGGGATGATTTGAGATATCGTGCAAGTTCAATTGAATTCAAACTGCCAAAACCATCCTTCACAATAGATACAATCACCTACCTGAAAGAAAAGTACCCTGATCACGACTTTAAAATGATCATGGGTGCAGATCAGTTCCCATCCTTCCACAAGTGGAAGAATGCAGACGAACTCAGAAAACAAGTAAGCTTTTTAGTTTATCCCAGACCTGGAATATCGAATCAGGAATTATTAGAGTCTCCGGAGTTTGAATTAATTGAAGCCCCATTAATGGAAATATCCTCCAGCTTCATAAGAAAATCCATCAGAGAAGGAAAAGATGTTAGACACTTCCTGAGTCCGGAAGCATGGAAGTACATACAAGAAATGGGGTTCTACTTGTAATGACACACGGCCGTGTGTCTCTGCTGCACCTACCCCCGTGTGCACCTACCCCTTAAACCGATTAAACCTCATAGCCTTTAGCAACCAATTCGGCAAACTTTTCTCAGGGTCTCGTCCTCTTAGATTGATATACCAGCCCAGCTTCTTTATAATTGGAATACGGTGAGTTTCAACAAATTCGATTAGGGTTCCATCGGGGTCTTCGATGTAAGAGAAATGCCCTGCAGCTTCACCCATATCAAAAGTATCACTATGCTTTGTTGAACTATCTACAGTAAAAGGAAACCCACTATCTGCACACTCTTGTCTTAAGGCAGCCATGCCATTAATGTCAAAGCAAAGATGAATAAAGCCCAAATCACCCCAGAGTCTGTTTTTGAAAATAAGCTCGGCCTTTCGATCTTTTACTTCTAACAACTCTATCTCTGTTTCACCGAAAACGCGGCTAAATCCACCAAGGCGCTTTTTGCTATGGGCAAGTAGTACTCTTCTTACTCTATTTCCACAACCAGGCACTCCATTCATGTCTTCAAAAACCCGCTCCTCATCATATAAAACTTTGTCATATCCCAGTATTCCTGAATAGACCTTTAGAGCACGGTCAATATTGCTGACACCAATTATAGCTCCAGCTGTTCCACCACCATGCTTTTTATCATTGTGAAACCATGAATTCGCTTCCACAACTTCAAAAACATTATTGAAAGGATCCTTAACATAAAAGTGCCTAACCCCGTTAGGTGATTCTGTGATTTTTCCAAGAATACCTGATCCGAGACTCTTTATTTCATCATAACTCCTTTGGATATCTTTTGACTTAATCTTAGCAGCAAAAATACCCAGATCTCCAATTTGAATTTCAAAAGCAGGCGCCAAAGGGTTTCTTCCCTTATATTGCCAGATTTCAAAACCACCTCCACCCTGAATATTCAAAGCAAGGGCAGCATGCCTTTTCCTGGGCTCACCACCTGTATATGGCAACATCAACTCTGCAACAGCCTCATCTTCAAAAACTCTCACATCCATTCCGAAGGAATTCTTATACCATTTCCATGCATCAAATAGATTGTGAACTCCTATCCCAATTTGCTGAATTCCAGCAATTACTTTGTTTTTCATAAACCAATATTACCAACAAATTTCTGGCTGCAAAGATAGTAAGTTAAGCAATGCAAAAAAAAATTGATTATTTTCAGCCAAAATCTACAAAATGCAACAGTTTTCAGATCAGATAGTATGGATTACCGGAGCTTCAGCCGGAATTGGTGAAGCTCTTGCCAAAGAAGCTGCAAATCAAGGAGCAAAGCTGGTTTTATCGGCTAGAAGAGTTGAAGAGTTGGATAGGGTAGCTAAAGAATGTGAACTATCAGACGATCAATATCTTATCCTGCCTATGGATATGATTCAGTACAATGATTTTAGTTCTTTGGTAAATGTGGTAATTGAAAAGTTTGGCAGAATCGATTACCTCTTCAACAATGCAGGCGTCAGCACCAGAGCTCTGGCATCTGAGACCCCGATTGAAGTAGATAAGCGTGTAATGGACATTAACTACTTCGGATCAATTTCTCTTACTAAAGCGGTATTACCCTTTATGTCTCAACAAAAAAAGGGGCATATAATCGTCACTTCCTCTGTTGTGGGATATTTTGCTACTCCAATGCGGTCGGCCTATTCTGCTTCCAAGCATGCTCTTCATGGTTTTTATGATGCATTACGGGAAGAAATTCATGGTGACAATATCATCATAACCATTTTATGCCCGGGATACATCAAGACAAATATTTCAGTAAATGCTTTAAAATCTGATGGAGAGAAATTTAACAAGATGTCTGCGAATCAAGCTGCGGGCATGGATCCTGATGCGCTGGCCAGAAAAGTATTGAAAGCCGTAAAAAAGAACCGCCGAAATATAAATATCGGCGGTTCAGAATTATTCGGAATATATTTGCATCGCTTTGCTCCCGGGCTACTATCCAAAATCCTCAGAAAAAAGCAATCCAAAAACTCCTTTACTCAATAATACAATTACTCAATAACCTGAATAATTTCCTGGCCTTTCATAATAGCTTCCTGATTAGCCGGAAGCAAATTATGATACCTTTCAGGTAATGATTTCTTCAGTCCGGCCATTACATTTTCCAGCTTCACAACCGGTCTCATTTTAAGGTAGCCACCAAGTACAATCATATTAAAAACCTTGGTATTTCCCATTTTCACTGCCTCTGCATAAGCATCTACCCGACAAATGGTAATATCCTTTCTGGAGGGATGATTCCTGATTCCGTTACCATCGTAAATCAATAAGCCACCTGGCTTCACTGATTCTTCAAATTTATCCATTGATTGCTGATTCAGGATAATTGCAGTATCATAAACCCGTAAAACCGGACTACTTATCTTTTGATCGCTGAGGATAACAGTCACATTAGCTGTACCTCCCCTCATTTCTGGCCCGTAAGCCGGAAACCAGCTCACTTCCTGATCCTGCATAATTCCTGAGTAGGCAAGAATTTTACCCATTGACAAAACGCCCTGTCCACCAAAACCGGCTATAATAATTTCTTCTGTCATTTTTCTCTGAATTATTTAGTTACCAACTTACCATCAACTTTAATATCTCCAAGCTCATAAAAAGGGAACATATTTTCTTCCATCCAGATATTGGATGCAACAGGTTCCATTTTCCAACCGGAATTACAGTTTGAGACAATCTCAACAAATGATAATCCTTTTTTTTCTTTCTGAACTTCAAAAGCTTTGAAAATCGCCTTTTTTGTTTTTCGTACTGCTCTGGGTGTATGCACCGCATGACGGGTTACATAATGCACACCAGGCAATTGAGCTATCAACTCAGTAATTTTCAAGGGATTACCCATCATAGCCACATCCCGTCCATACGGACTGGTTGTTGTTCTCATTCCTTTCAGTGTGGTGGGAGCCATTTGTCCTCCTGTCATCCCGTAAATCCCATTATTGATAAAAATAATCGTGATATTCTCGCCACGATTACAAGCATGAATGGTTTCGGCTGTTCCGATGGCTGCCAGGTCACCATCTCCCTGATAGGTGAATACATATTTATCAGGCCAGCATCTTTTTATTCCTGTTGCTACCGCAGGTGCTCTGCCATGAGCCGCTCCCTGCATATCAACATTCATAAAATCATATGCCAGAACTGAGCATCCAACCGGAGCAACACCAATTGTATCCTCCACTATACCCAATTCATCCACTACTTCCATCAGAAGCCTGTGGGCAGTTCCATGTCCACAACCAGGACAATAAGAAAGAACATTGTCAGTCATCAACTCAGTCTTCTTATATACCAGGTTTTCGGGTTTAATTATTTCTTTGATATCCATATTAACCTCCGATCAATTTTTGCTCCAATGCCTCAAGAACCTCTTCCGGTGAAGGAACCATTCCTCCCATACGTCCAAAATGCTCAACTTTAACCCGGCATTGACTAGCAAGTTTAACATCTTCTATCATTTGTCCTGCACTCTGCTCTATCGTCAGGATTCCTTTAACTCGTTTTGAAATGGCATAAATTTGCTCCATTGGGAAGGGCCAAAGTGTAATGGGTCTGAATAAGCCAACCTTAATCCCTTTTTCATGTGCCAATTGCATGGCTTTCTGAGATATTCTTGCACTTGATCCATATGCAACAATCAAATAATCGATATCTTCTGTCTGTATCTCTTCAAACCTGACTTCTGCTTTTACAATCTCAGCATACTTTTCCTGCAGGTGAATGTTATGTTTCTCCTGACGGGCTGAATCCAGATCAAGAGAAGTAATGATGTTTCTTTCTCTTCCCTTTTTGCCTGTTGTAGCCCATGACTGATCAAACTCAGTAAATCGAGGTCTTTGCTCACCAATTTCAACTTTTTCCATCATCTGGCCAATCAGTCCGTCAGTTTGAATCATCACCGGATTACGATATTTAAATGCCAGATCTAATCCTAAAGCTGCAAAATCATACATTTCCTGAACGTAAGCAGGCGCCAATGTCAGCAAACGATAATCTCCATGGCCTCCTCCTTTTGTAGTCTGAAAATAGTCAGATTGCGAAGGTTGAATAGTTCCTAAACCAGGGCCTCCTCTCACAACATTCACAAGCAGGCATGGTAGTTCAGCACCTGCCATATATGATATTCCTTCTTGCATGAGACTAATTCCCGGACTTGAAGAAGAGGTCACAACTCGTTTTCCGGTTCCGGCAGCTCCATACAACATATTTATTGAGGCTACCTCACTTTCAGCTTGTAAGATTACCATACCTGTACGTTCGTATGGTTTTTCTGCCATCAGGTACTCCATCACTTCTGACTGAGGAGTAATCGGATATCCAAAATAGGCATCAGCTCCTGCGCGGATTGCTCCTTCAGCAACAGCTTCGTTGCCTTTCATGAGTCGTAAATCTTTCATTATTCTTTGCCTTTATTATCTAAACTTCCAGTTTCACTTTATAAACGGTAATTACACCATCCGGACACACTATTGAACAATTTGCACATCCGGTACATGCCTCCGGATTAGCCATAAATGAGTAGTGATATCCTTTACCATTCACTTCTTCTGCCAGATCAATCACCTGGCTTGGGCATGCAGGAACGCATACTCCGCATCCTTTGCAATGCTCTGTATCAACAACAATTGCTCCTCTGAATTTTGCCATATATTTATTCTCCTAATACTGTTAAACTATCATAAATTATTTTTAAACATAATACTTTCAAACCAGATAATACCTGATAAAAAACAGGGATTAACACCTTTGCTCACTATGGTCTGAATGGAATTGTTTCAGCCGGTTTTCAAGGTCTCCATATTGGGTGGGATGAATTTGCGACATACAAGCACGTAATCCCTCTGTTCTCCGGCTTCCTGTAATATTCAATGATATCGCGCTAATCCCATAATACAGAAGCTTCTCAAGTAGTTCATCACCACTAAAACCAGGATAAGCGAATGTAAAATAAAACCCATCTGCAATAGGAGTGTCCACATCCGTATCGTAAACCATGGAAAAGCCATTTTCAACAAATAATTTTTTTACAACTACGGCCCGTCTTCCATACTCCTTCACACTGTCAACAAAATTATATTCCCCATCGTTCGCTGCCTTTAGCATGGCTGCCAAACCAAATTGTGCTGAATGATTGACACCTGAAGATAAGCTGTAAAGGGCACCAAAAATCATTGAATAACCAAAGCGTGTTGATGAGTAATATCTTCCAAGATCAGGAAATACCCGATCAAAGAGCTGATCCGAAATTATCATCCCACCAACCCGCTCTCCGGCAAACGAGAAGGCTTTTGAACTGGAAATAAGTAATAGCCAATTATCAGTATAATTTGCCACAGATGGCTGGTATGGAGGCTCTCCAGGGCGACTATAATCCTTTCTGAAATCCATTCCGAAATAAGCCAGATCTTCAATAACGATGGCATCATATTTCGTTGCTAATTCACCAATTATCTTTAGTTCCTCCTCAGTAAAGCAAATCCAGGATGGATTATTGGGATTTGAATAAAGGATGGTTGATACTTTCCCGCCCTTAAGCATTGACTCCAGTTTCGGACCCAGTTTTTCTCCCCTGAAATCATACACATCAAAAGATTCAAAAGTATGTCCCAAAACACGACACTGTTGTTTCTGAACCGGAAAACCAGGGTCAATAAAAAGAGTTCCCTCCTTAGTGGCATCCGACCGGTTGGCGACCATGAATGCAGCCATTGCACCTTGCATAGCTCCAACAGTTGGAATGCATCCATCAACTGCTACATCAATATTCAAGAACAGTTTCACGAAACGACTTAGTTCTCTTTTCAATTCAGGAACCCCGTCAATCATTGGATATTTTGATGAAACACCCCTTTTCAGAGCAGCAATCTCAGCTTCGACACCAATATCAGGAGGCTCCAGTCCAGGAACACCCATTTCCATGCGAACATATTTCTCACCAGTCAAACGCTCAATTTCATTCACCAAACGAACCAGTTCGCGAATTGAGGCTCTCCCAATATTTGGCAGTTTAGCCAAAGAGATTTGCTCACTGACAATTTGATTATTTATCGGAGTATTTTCCATAATGATGATGCATTAAAACAAAAAACGGCAACCTAAGTCACCGTTTTTCATATTTTGTTTGTCACACAAACTCTTCCTTAAGTTGATCTACCCAGTTCCCGAGTCGGCTTGCCGTTTTGTCTGCCTCAAAATCTTCATCTATCGGAAGACCGAGGAAGACATCACCTCTTTGTGCCTTTGAGGCTTCATACTCATAGCCTACAACCGGAACCATTCCTACAAGGGTAGCCCCGGAACTCTCCAGGCGCTCAGCCATAACACCAATATCATCAACAAAATGATGGGCATAAGCTACGTGATCTCCCAGACCGAAAATAGCACACTTTTTTCCTGTTAAGTCCATTGCAGACAAGCGAACGAGGAATTGATCCCAGTCGGTTTGCCCCTTCTCATCATGCCAGGTGTGAGTTCCAACAGTTGGGCCACCAAAAATAATATTCTTGTAAGGCTCAATATCCATCTCAGTAGCATCCTTTACCTGTAATAGAATACTATTCTTCTCACCAAAGGCTTGGGCTATCTCTAAAGCTACCTTTTCGGTGTTTCCGCCAAGCGGACCATAAAAAATTGCGATTTTATCCATAAATATTCTCTCTTGTTCCACAAAGATAAAATTTTCCTCTTCTCAATATCTAATTTTTTAAACAGATTTTATTCTGATTCGTGCATCCACAGCAATCACTTTTTCAGGAGTACCTAAAAGCGGGTTCAAATCCATTTCTGCTATCTCCGGAGCCACGCTAACCAAGGCACTTACCCTTCTTACACAATCTATAAAAGAATCAATATTTATTCCTGCCTGTCCCCGAGTTCCCTCTAAAAGTTTTTTCCCTTTCAATCGTGACAGCATGCTCTCCACTTCTTTCAGACTGAGAGGCGCCAAACCTGCCTGAACATCTTTCAGAACTTCAATAAAAATCCCGCCTAGTCCGCACATTAAAAGATGCCCAAAATCACCCTCCTCCTTTGCTCCAATGAATAATTCTTGTCCTGATAACATTTGTTGAAGCAATACAGCAGTAGCATCCTGAATATTCATCAGACGAGAAAACTCGATTTTCGCCTGTTCTGCACTTTGAACATTCAAAACAACACCCCCTACATCAGATTTATGAACCGGACCAACTACCTTCATCACCATAGGAAATCCAATATCGGCAACCGCCGTCAATAAAGCTTCCTCCTTTGACTCAACGATCTCTTTAGCTGTAGGAATACCAGCCGCATCCAGCAAGCCCTGAACAGACTCAGGCCCCAGGTAACCATCTGTTGCCCCTTCTACAATTTCCCTGATTTTCATTCTGTTTATTTCAGGCAACTCCTCTTCTGATGCAGGTTCAGGAGTATGATATGCCTGAACCAGTGCCCTGCCAAATGCTACCTCGTCGGGGAAATTGATCCGTCCTTTTGACAGAAAACGATCTATCTCTTCTTTGGCATTAATGATGGATGGGAGAATTGGATAAACGGGCTTTTTTGAGGTTTTCATTTTCTTATCCAACAAATCGTAGATCGGATTTACAGAAAATAAGCCAGGAGAACCAAAGATCACTACCATTCCGTCTATTTCATCAAAATGCTCATCAGCAAACTCCATACAGGCACTCAATTGTTCTTCTTTTCCTGTAGCAAGAATATCAATGGGGTTTGCTACGGATGAACCAGGATGCAAATAGGTAAGCAATTCCTCTGCTTTTGGTCCTGTAATAGCAGGAACCTTTAAACCACCATCAGATAAAATATCAGTAAGCATCACAGCCGGTCCGCCTGCATGAGTAATGATAGCCATATTCGGCCCTTTGAGCTCCTTATGCATAAACAGAGCCCCCAGAACAGCGAGTTCTTCACGACTATGGCATCTGACGATGCCAGCTTTCCTTAATAAAGCATCAACAGCAGTGTCAGAATTTGCCAAAGCACCAGTATGAGATGATGCCGCCCGGCTACCTGCCTCTGAACTGCCCGCCTTAATAGCTGCAATTCGGCAACCTTTTCGAATCAATGAACTGGCATGCTTCAAAAGTTTCTGCGGTTTATTAACAGCCTCTAAATACAAGAGCTTCACCCTTGAACTGGTATAAGGATCAAAATTATCATCAAGATACTCCAGCATATCCTCTATCCCAATCTGGGCAGAATTCCCAACAGAATAAACAGAATTAAAGGTCAGGCCCTGAGGTATAGCCAATTCCATTACGTACACCGCTGTAGCACCTGATCCTGAAATAAAATCAGCCCCATTGGGATCCAGTTTAGGAATTGGCCAGGTGAAACAACCTGAGTATGAAGTATTGATCACCCCTATGCAATTCGGCCCAATAAGGCAACTTCCGGTTTCATCCAGAATTTTCACAATCTGCTTCTCCAGAATACTCCCTTCCTCGTTTTCTTCAGAAAAACCTGCAGAAATTATAATAAATGCTTTTGTTCCTCTCTGATGCGACAAAAAATCCACTACACCAAGGCAATGCTTTGCAGCTACTGCAAGAATAGCCATATCAACCTGAGGAAGGTCATCCAGTATCCGATAGCTTTTCACTCCCTGTACTTCATCCTCCTTAGGATTAGAAGCATATAATTCACCCTTGAAGTTGCCGTCGAGGAGATTCATCAGAATCTTCCCGCCGGGTTTACTAATATCATTTGAGGCTCCAACCACCACAATGCTACGTGGGTGGATGAGCTCTTTTGTAACTTTACTCATGATGACAACACTTAGGTAACAAAGTAATTATTTTTTCAGCAGAACTTATATGACAGGAATCAGAAAACTTAAAGGATGTTAAACAATTCATCATTATCAAAAATATCAACTAATTTTAATCTTTACTCTTTACTCTAAATATGCTATGAATATGAAATTTCGAATTCTCTTTCTTTGCCTGGCTCTGGCCAGCACTTCTTTTGCTCAAAATGAACTTGATTATTTCCTTCCGGAAGGAGTTAAGTACAATCCTGATATCCCAACACCTGCTGAAGTGCTGGGACATGAAATCGGAGAATTTCATATTACTCACGACAAACTGATCCGATACATGAAAGCTTTGGATGAAGCCTCAGACCGGGTTAGTATTGAGATCACAGGCTATTCTCATGAAAAAAGGCCCTTAATGCTGGTAGCATTTACCTCTGCTGAGAATCAGAACAAACTTGATAAAATCAGGAGAGATCATGTGGCAAGCATTGACCCCTTTGCTAATAAAAAAACTGTCAGGAATGAATTCCTGATTGTTCAGTTGGGCTATAGTGTACATGGCAATGAGCCAAGCGGACTCAATGCCGCGCCGCTTGTAGCCTATTACCTGGCAGCTTGTGAAGATGAAGTTGTTACAGATATGTTAGAGAAATCTGTGATTCTGATTGATCCTTGTCTGAATCCGGATGGTTCGAATCGTTTTGCATCCTGGGTAAATTCACATAAAAGCCTTCACAATAATCCGGATCCAAATTCGATTGAATTCAGAGAAGCTCAGCCGGGAAGCCGGACAAACCACTACTGGTATGATCTGAACCGCGACTGGATGCTACTGCAACATCCTGAGAGTCAGGCAAGAATCAACGCCTTTCATCGATGGAAGCCTCAGGTGGTAACCGATCATCATGAAATGGGAGGTAATTCATCATTCTTTTTTCAGCCGGGAGAAAAATCCCGATCCAACCCAATTGTTCCTGAAAGCAATTATGCACTCACTCAAAAAATTGGAACCTGGCATTCAAAAGCTCTTGATAAAATCGGTTCACTATATTTTACTGAAGCAGTCTTTGATGATTTTTACTTCGGGAAAGGATCTTCATATCCTGATGTAAATGCCTCCATCGGAATCCTTTTTGAGCAAGCCTCATCACGAGGCCACTCAAAAGAAACCGCCTACGGTGTTATGAGCTTTGCCTATACTATAAGAAATCAGGTTGTTGTATCCCTGTCTACTATGGAAGCCGCCTGGAATATTCGAAAAGAGCTACAGTATAACCAGGTAGAATTCTTCAGAACTGCCTTAGAAGAGGCTAATGAAAGCCGCATTAAGGCTTATGTTTTCGGATCGTCCAATGATCCTCTAAGAACATCTATGATGGTGGATATACTCTTGCAACATGACATTGAAGTTGTTTCGCTTAAAAGAGATATTTCCATTGCAAATAATGCATTCTCTGCAGAAGATGCATATGTCATCAACTGCAAGCAAGCTCAATACAGAATGATCAGAGCTCTGATGGAAAAGGTAACTGATTTCATTGACAGCACCTTCTATGACATCAGTGGCTGGACTCTGCCCCTGGCTATGGGTGTTCCTTACGCTGAACTTGAAGCCAGAGATCTGACCCGCATCCAAACAGGCAAGCCTTTAAATAGGGCTCCCGGAATAAGCGGAACTATCAGCAAAGGAATTGCCAGTCAGGCTTATTTGTTTGAATGGGATCCTTACCTGGCCCCAAAAGCCCTTTATGAATTATTGGATAATGGGATACTTGCAAAAGTGTCAGCCGAGCCTTTTACCATGATAAAAGAAGATGGGGCATCAATAAACTTTGATTACGGAACAATCATGATACCTGTTCAAGCTCAGGAAATTACAGGACAAGAACTGCAATCCATGATGTATAACATTGCACATGAAAACGGTTTGCAAGTGCATCCTGTCAGTACAGCATACACTATGATCGGTCCTGATCTGGGATCAAGTGGGTTCAGGTTTCTTGAAAAACCAAAAGTATTTATGTTCACAGGGGGAAGGACCAGTAGTCGTGAAGCCGGACAAATCTGGCATTTATTTGACACAAGGTTTACTATACCAGTTACCCTTGGTGATATCAAGCGTTTCAGCAGCCTTGATTTATCCAGATATAACACTCTGATTATGCCCGGTGGATCATATTCTGAACTGGGAGAAAAAGGGACAGAAAAGCTGAAAACCTGGATACGGAGTGGAGGCAAGGTAATTGCTCTAAAATCAGCCAATAGCTTTCTCAGAAAAGCTGAAATCATTAAGTATTCAGCCAAACCAGCCGGAAAATATGAGAATGACAAAAAGAAGTTCAAACCCTTCTCTCAAAGAAGAAAAGATTATGTGGGTCGTTCTATTCCTGGCAGCATTTTTGAAGCTAGTCTTGACCTGACTCATCCATTAGGATACGGGTATAACACACCGAGTATAAGCATATTCAAGAATTCATCCAGCTTTGTTGCTCCTTCATCCAATCCTTATGGTAATCCATTGTATTACACAAATGATCCGGTACAAAGCGGGTTTATCAATAAACAAAATCTGGAAGGGCTGAAGGAAAGTGTAGTAGTGCTCCCCCACTCTTTCGGCAGAGGAAAAGTAATCTCCTTCTTTGATGACCCTACTTTCAGAGGATATTTTGCTGGGGAGCATAAGCTTTTGATGAATGCAGTCTTTTTTGGGGGGATGTTTTAGGGGGATAAAAAGGAAAACTTACCACTTCATGAATTTCATCTTCTTGTAATCATAACCATTACACAATGAGTCCAAGGATTGCCAGTTTAAGGTCATTCCGGTCAGTTCGCCTTTGGCAATCGTAATGAACATTCCATATGAATTGTCAAAATTACTGTAAGGTGGTCTGTCTTGCTCATCCCAATTTTCACGAATAAACCAATAATTATTGAAGAATCTGGAAGGTGTAATCAATGTAATATCAATGCTGTCAAGTCTTCGGGCGAGAATAGTATCGTTCGATGGGAGAAGAGACATCATTGGATCAAAAAACCTTTCCGGGTAAATAAAATAAGCATTATCGTCCCAACCTGTGTTTCTCATCCATGAAATTTTCTTCACAGCAGAATCATTTTCATAGTATTCTTTGAAATGAACACTGAGCTCGACCTGTCGATAAACTACCGAGAATTCTCTCCCTTGGGTTTCACCCGTACTGGGTAATGCGAAAACCGACGGTTTGCTTCCATAAACGAAAAATAGATTCTTACTTTTATATGCTATGATTTTCGTAGCCCACAATACCCTTGCTGCTGCTCTTGTGATTAGATTCATATCGTGAATTCTTACCTCAAGAATCAGACTATCAATATCCGGCTTTCCGTAGTAGTAGCGGTCTTGACCTGACCATTTGATCGGAAGATGGTTATCGAGTTGAAAAACCTGAAAGTCATCAACCTTGAAGAATCCATCTTCTTTGTCCATTCTTGTTTCGTTAAATTGCTGAACCCATGTTATTGAATCCCCAACTTTCCCATAAAGAAAAACTTCCACATTATCATATTGCAAGGAGTCATTGTTTAATGTCAAAAAGTCCTCTTTTTTATGAATTTTAAACGTTTTCCCTACCCTGACATAATGAACACTGTCGTAAGGATTAATAACCGCATATACCACCGGCACCGAAGGGTAGTCTTGCATGATATCAAGGTCTGAGGAACATCCAACCAACAAAACCAGCACAAAAGCAAAAAAGATCTTCATGTTGTGAAGCGTATTACGAAAACACTCTGAATTTACCAGCTCTTAAATTTCATCTCTTTATAATTGTAACCCTTGCATAGAGAATCCATCGTTTGTCTATTTAGCACAAACCCAGTTTGTTTTCCAATCTTATAGCTTATAAACATACCGTATGAATTGTCAAAATTAGTATATGGAGGGTTATCGGAATTCTCCCAATATTCACGGACAAACCAATACTCGCTGAATGCTCTACAGGGTGAGATAATGGCAACATCGATACTATCTAATCTGCGAGTGAGGATTGAGTCGCTACTTGGAAGAAGCATCTTCATACGATTAAACAATCTTTCAGGGGTCAATTTATACGAACTACCACCATCCCACCCACTATTGGTCGTCCATGAAATTTCCTTTTCAGCATAAAAATTTTCATAGTATTCTTTGAAGTGAACTGAAAATTCAATCTGACGGTAACAATTCTCCTCGGATGGACGACATTCTGATTCTCCACCAATAGGTATTGCAAACTTGCTTAGAGTCGCTCCATATAAGTAGATTACTGTTCCTCTGGGTTCGGGTATTATCACTCCAGGTGTTAGGACCGGAACAGAAGCTTTTGTTATTAAATCCAAATCTCCAATTTTCACTTGAAGAATCAGAGTATCAATATCCGGGTACCCACCATTTAAGTAGCCTACACTACTTATAACGATTGGAAGGGAGCGATCAAGTTGAAAATACTCGAAGTTTTCAGTTGGGAAGAAACCATCGTCTTTATCCATGGCTATTTTACTAAATTGCTCTTCCCACTTTATTGAATTACCTTTTTTCCCAAATAGAAAAACCTCAACATCCTCAAATTGCATAGAATCAACGTTCAATGTTGAGAAATCCTCTTTCTTGTTTATGATGAAAGTCTTCTGTACACGAACATAATGCACAGTGTCATATGGATTGATGAGTGAATATACAACCGGAACCGTTTGGGTTTCATGAATTATGTCCAACTCTGAGGAACATCCAGAAATAAAAATAATTATTAAAAAAACGAATGATGCTTTCATGGTCATACAGGATACCTCCTTCCGTAAAAAGTTACCTTTAGTTCGTGGGAAGGATAAGTACAAGCATCAGAATAATCAAGAGCAGTAGTATTTGTCAGCTTAATTGTAGTACTTGAAGGAGCCGGTATTGGCTCAGGATTACTATTAATAAATGACTGGCTACCAACCATCAATGCAAACATTGCAATAATAAGAGTTGATGTAATTATTGTTTTTTTCATTTTATCATTGTGTAAAGTTACTGTTTCCCACCATTTTTGCATTAACAATTTGAGCTATGCCAGCCAGGTGGGATGTGGGCATAGCTTTTTCTTTTGAATGGGCCCTGAACTCTGAAAACTGAAAACTGAACTCTTCCCGAATAACGAATAACGAATAACTAATTTATAATAAACCGTTCACATAAGACAAGCTCATCAGTGTTGAGTAATACGACATAAATGCCTGTCGATAGTTCTGAAACAGAGATAGCCTTTTCGCTTATTGAACCGTTCTTAACCAGTTTTCCATTTATTGAGAAAATGGAAAATGTCTTGATATCTTGTCCATTAGAAGCAAAACATAGGATGTCTTTAACTGGATACTTACCATTTTGTAAAATGATAATCTGATAAGTTTGGGTCAGAATAGATTGCCAATTTGGTCAAATCATGCAAGTTTAGTCCATTAAGCGTATCTGTTGCACAACTATAAACTACACCATAAACAGTCTGCTTACCTTCTGAAAGAATCGGAAAATAATCGTTATAGCTCTCGTTACGATAACCATCTGGATCAAGAAGGACAGTGGCAGTAGCAATTTCCAAAAAAACATCAATTACTGTTCTCTTGGTAATCATTAGATCTTTTGTTAATCCCATGTTGAACAGAGATACAAGGTTATCATATAGAATTGAGGTTACGAAAAATCCTACATTCATCGCTTCAATTGAAAACCTTGAATAACAAAGAGTATCAATATGTATACCTCTATTAGAATGTGATTCTATTACCAAATGTAATTTTAAATCTGAGGATACGCCTCCTTCCCATCTAACAATCAAAGGATCATCTGGAAGGATTTTCAAACCACCTCCGGAATTATTGGGGTATACAAAAACAGGTTTGTTTACAAGTTTTATGTATTGGTCAATTGATGCATAACCAGGAATTTTTGTGCTTATAAAGCCGTCATAGAACTGTGAAATATTACATCCTATCTCAAATATTTGTTGTTCTGGTGCTAAGAAAATACCTTGTTTTTTATCCATAGTTATTCTCTCAATAGCTGATAGTGTTATTGTCTCAACAACTATGGGTCTACCATCGATATACTGAACCCTGTTAAAAGTACAATTTACATCAACCCCAGAATAATAAATGGAATCCCATTTTTTTGAATTGATCAAAGTTCCTCCCCCATCCCCTGAAAAGGTTTTCGTCACCCTGAGATAGTTTAAACTATCAAACTTATCTATTCCCAAATACAAAACTGGAAAGGGCTTAACTTCCATACAAATATCCGGAGTATCCTCACAATTACAAAAAATAAGGGTAATTGCTAATAAAACGTATAATTCAAGCTTCCTCATAAAAAAAGTGGGAGTAGATAATTGTTCTACTCCCATTAAAATACTAATCTTGATCAATCAAATCCATATCAAATGTAAACATTAGAATGTTAGTTGATCCGGATATTTGTGTTGCATTATACTCGTTAACGTGCATATCGCCATACAAAACCCACGAACTACCCGAATAGGCTTTAGTCCATACCCTTGCATAAGTTGCAGAAGTATGAGCACAAGTCCATTGACTAGACTGATAAGTAGGTACATTATTTGTGGTGCTGGTTGCGTAAAATGGTCCTTCATTAAAATATCCACCACCATCATGCACAATTTGATAAATTGAAAATTTAATATCATAATAACTTCCATTTGGTATTAATTTCCAAGTCGACTCCTGTGGCTGTGGGATAGGTTCAGGATAAATGAATGACTGTGTTCCAATTGCCAGTGGTAATAAAACTGCTAAACAAGCAATGATTCTAAATGTTTTTTTCATTTTCGTATTGTGTAAAATTACTATTTCCCACTATTTTGACGATAACAACTGAGCTATGCCAACCAGGTGGGTGGTGGGCATAGCTTTTTCCCGAGTCACCGAGTCACCGAGCCCGAAAATCCTCTTCCAGCCCCTCGGCAATCCACTTTGCCACAGCATCACGGTTATCCTTAAGAACAAAACGGCGCTGATCGCGGGTATTCCGGATATTGCCCAATTCTATGAAAACCGCAGTAGGTTTTGTATTACGGAGGACATACAGGTTTCGTGATGAAACTGTTCCTGAATATTTACGGTTGGGTTGAAATTTTGCGTATTTTTCCTTGAACTTGTTCTTTAGTCGGGTTGCCAAACGCTTACCTGATTTGCTTTTGGAATAATGATAGAAAAAAACATCTATGTTCTCACCCAGACTGCGACTATCAAGGTGAATCATAATTACGCGTTGATACCTGCCCCGATACTTTCTGTATAAAGTATTTACAGCCTTGGTACGCTGTAAAAGACGGGCCGTATGATTCAGTGGGATAGTCAAATTCGGATAACACTTCTCATCCTTATCCATTTTTAGAACCGCCTCATCCCTGATCCCATCATTAGAATCCCTGGTAATCATATAAACCAAAGCCCCCTTTTCGATCAGCTTACGGGCCAGCCTCAGAGTCGCATCATAAGCATACTCATCTTCACTAAGCTGATATCGGCCATATTTACCGACAGCACCGGGATCAGGACCACCATGACCAGAAACTAAATAGAAAACAGCCCCCTTCAGAGACTCAGACAGGATAGTAACCTTCTTGTAATCAGCACCAAAGATATCATACTCCCGAACCTGTCCAATCTGAGCAAAAGATTGAATTGCAGAAAAGATAATACATAGTAGAACTCCAGCTCTCAATAACATCCCAATACTATTTCCTGCAAAAAAAAGAAAAATCCGGGAATAATTATTAGAATTTCATTTGAAGCTTAACAAAAACATTACGACCTGCCTCGGTTTTGATTACTCCACGGTTGGTGGATAAATGATTTGTATATTCAGCGTTAAACACATTATCTACGCCAAAGAATAACTGGAAACCAGCCTGACCAAGCTGACGGGGTGTTGAGAATATAGAAAAATCAGATTTCAGATATCCTTCTGTGGCAGACTCTCCTTCAGATACATTATTCTGTGCAGCCACTGCTGTTGTGGTCCATTGAGCAGAAAAGAATCCGGCCAAATGATATCGTAAGCCCAAAGAAGAACTTAAAGGTGCAATCAGGGGCAGACTACTGTCGTTAAGCAGATCAACACCTTTAACATATGAAGCCTGGCCTGATAATACAATAGAATTAGAAACCAGGTAATCAAAACGAGCCTCAAAGCCGGCAAGAAATGCCTTATCGACATTAGTATTGACTAAAGCAGGTAAGGTATCTGATTCGTTATAAATGAATACGCCAGGCTTCTCAACAATCATATTGTCTAAATAATTGGAGAAAACATTAACCTTTCCGGTAATCTTTTCATTCCATAAACGAAAACCCAGGTCACCAAACCATCCCTTTTCAGGTTTTAGCAATGGATCTCCAAGTCTTACCTTAGATCCCAGATCAATATATTTAAACCGTTCTTCCAGAGAAGGGCTTCTGAAAGACCGCCCAAAGTTAAACGCCAGATCGAACTGATTATTCAGATGATACAAGCCACCGGCATTCATACTCCATGACAAATCAAGCTCCTGACTCTCGGCAAAAGTCTGCCGCTGTCCCGGAACAGGATCTTTCAATTCTCCATCTATACTCAAAGACATTGGATTGAATGCCTGCTCATTAGAAACATGGATTCCATCAAAACGAGCACCAAGCTGTATGTCTAATTTGTCATTCATTAAACTGAAGTTGTCCTGGATATACAAACCAGCACTGGTAAAGCGTGAATCAGGAGTTGGCTTTTCTGACTTCACAATCTCCATTTTTTTTAAAAGCTCTCCAAATTCATCTAATATTTCCTGAGTAATGAATTTATCGCGTGTGGTAATAACACTTCTCTGCCAGAGATCTATTCCGGCAATCAAGCTGTTATTCTCACTGGGCGACCAGCTTGTTTCAAAAACCAGACCATTGGTAGCATGTGCCCCGGCAGGAGTTATTTCACTAACGGTAATCCTATTATTTCCTGATAATACCGGAGGAACATTTGGGATTAGTTCCACATCGCGATAAATAAACTGATTATAATATCGCAAACTAATCTCATCAAGATAATCGACAGGATTCTTTATTGAGTACTTAGCAGACAGCATTCTTCGCTGTGCTTCTTTATATGTAGCAGTTGCCGATGGAGCAAGAGGTGCACCACCTGGAATTCCCACATCATTGGCCATGAAATTCTGAAAATCAGCTGTAAACTCATGATTCTTGAATGGCTTAACTCCAAAAGACCCGTTATAGTTATAATCAGAGAACTGCGAATTCTCCAGAACTCCTGAGGGGGTTTTTATATCATCAGCATTGCGATATCCACCACTCAGGCGCAAATACCATTTCTTTCCTCCAGATTGAAGAGCAAGGTGAGATCCAAAGAGCTTATTAACTCCATTATACTGTCCGGTAACTTCACCATGAATTCCACGATTCTCCTGATACTGACCTGTACGTGTTAGGATATTGACAATCCCGCCCATAGCACCTGTGCCATAGATCGAAGAAGCAGCCCCCTTTATCACTTCCACACGGTCAATCTCATTGACATCAATCATAGAAAGGCCTCCTGCCAGATCGGTTGCAGTTTCAATACGATTCCCATTAATCATAGACACCAAACGATTCTCGCCTAAACCCCTGACAGACAGAGATGTTGCCCATGGCCCATCTTTATAGAGGGCAATCCCGGGCTCAGTTGCAACTACATCCGACATACTCATGGAAGAATGGTGTGGGAATTTCTCTCGCGGAATCACCTCAATTGGTGCTGCTACTTGTCTTTCAGTCTTATTATATCTGAGACTAGCAACACTCACCTCACCGAGTTCCAGTTTACCAGGGTCAAGACCGATGTCTTTAAGCAGTTTTTGATCTTCGGCTATGTCTATATCAAAATTCTGCTGAGAATACCCCAAATACCTCACAATCAACCTGTATCTTCCTTTATCCAAATCAAGAAAGCTGTATTTCCCATCCTCATCAGTTATTGCAGCCCTTACAGGTAGCGTCTCCTGGCCTTTGAACTGATGTAATTGAACATGTACATACACAATGTTTCTGTGAGAAGCTGAGTCAAATACTTTACCAGACAAACTACTGTGTTGTCCAAGAGCCATCGGACTTACGCACAAAGTCAGAAATAAAATTGAGAAATATACTTTAAGTTTTTTCATTTTGCTTGCTGAGTTTTAATACAACAGATTTTACTAGAACACAGGGTCAAATTCAAATCAAAATAAAGCATTGTTATTTAAATAACACATGATATGTTTCAGGTTTTGAATATATTGCAAAATGAAAAAATACATTTCATACCTCAACACAGTATTGTTACTATTAGTCCTCATTTTCTCAGGCTGTAAATCTAATTCCGACAACAATAATCAAGATCAGATTCGCATTCTCAGCCTTAGGGGGCCTTCTGCAATTACAATGCTTCACATGATGGAGAAGACTTCATTAATAGGCAACAAACAAATTGATTATCAAGTACATGCAGAACCAAATAGAATACGTTCCATTCTACTTCAGGAAGAAGCAGAATTTGCGTTTTTACCAAGCAATATGGCTGCTATACTATACAATAAAGAAGTTCCTTATCAAGTAGTAATGATCCCGGTTTGGGGTACACTTTATTTATGTGGAGATACAGAACAGATAAAAACGATTAAGGATCTTAGTGGCCATCGTGTCTATTCAATGGCGAGAGGGCTTAATCCTGACATAATATTCAGATATCTCTTAACACAGAACGGATTAATACCTGACAAGGACCTTACGATGGACTATTCTTTTCCAACGCATATTGATCTTGCCAATGCTGTGATTGCAGGAATAGCTCCACTGGCAGTTTTATCTGAGCCCCAGATGAGTCTTGTTCTTAAGAAGAATCCAGACATTAAGGTTTTGGTGGATTTAAACAACGAATGGAAAAAGAATCATATTTCAGGAATTCCACAAACTGCTCTTGTTGCACATAAAGACTTAATCCGTAATCAACCTCAGCTTTTGGATAAAATCATTCGGGAGGTCTCCGCTTCATGTAGCTCAGCAAATAAGAATCCATACAAAACAGCTGAATTGTGCGTAAAATACAATATCCTTGGAGAGGAAGATGCTGCTCTTCAAGCTATTCCCAGATGCAACATTCTTCCTGTTACAGGGGAAAACATTTTGAAACCATTAAACACTTACCTTCAGATTTTTTATAATTTTAACCCGTTATCAATAGGAGAACAACTTCCCGATGAAGATTTCATTTTCACGAAATAGTTTGATTACTACTCTGGCAGTACTACTAATCCTTTTCCTCTGGGAATTTGCTTCAAGATCAATGGGTTCTTCTCAGTTATTACCGGGATCAGCTGATACACTTAAAACCTTTTTCGGTCTTCTTACCAAAGAAGGATTTCTTCCTTCATTGGGCAGCACAATATTACGCGGACTGATAGGATTTGGTATTGCACTGGTTGTTAGTCTGCTTGTTGGTATACCATCAGGTTTATCTCCTTCCATTGATGCTTTTTTTTCTCCTTTTCTGGTCATTATTCGTAGCACCCCGGTGATCTCAATAATTCTATTAGCTCTTATTTGGCTTAGAGTTGAGCAAGTTCCGGTATTTATTGGATTTCTTACCATGTTCCCCATCCTTACCACCAATCTGATTGAAGGGATGCGCTCTGTTGATAAAGGTCTGATTAGTATGGCTCGTGTGTATAAGGTAAAAAGAACCCGGATTATTTCAGAGATTTATCTTCCCGGAACTTCACCATTCTTGTATTCTGCATTACTCACTGCGTCAGGTTTCGGTTGGAGGGCAATTATTATTGGTGAAGTGCTAAGCCAACCACGTTTCGGAATTGGAAGTATGATGCAACAAGCCCAAAGTTATCTGATGGTGGCTGAATTGATATCCTGGACGCTGGTAGCAATAATTATTGGTTTCCTATTTGAACAAATAATAAAAATTACACAAAAGAGATTAATCTCCTGGCAATAAATATGATTTCTTTTAATGAAATATCATATCGTTACTCAGATCAAGAAGTACTAATAGATCTGTCTCTTAGTCTGCAATCTAACCGCATCAATTGCTTCCTGGGTCCATCAGGATGTGGAAAAACAACAATACTTAATCTCCTGGCCGGTATCATCCAGCCAGATAATGGGACAATTAGAGGTCTTGAAAGCATGGATATCAGCTATATCTTTCAGGAAACCCGAATTCTTCCATGGAAAACAGTCTATCAGAATGTGATTTTCCCTATGAAAGGAAAATTCAGCAAATTAGAAACATCCTCAAATGCTAAAAGATTTCTAAAACATGTCAAGCTCTGGGATAAAAAGGATGTTTACCCAAGTCATCTCAGCGGTGGAATGAAACAAAGAGTTTCGATAGCTCGTGCCTTCGCTTATCCATCATCAGTAATCTTAATGGATGAAGCATTTCAGAGTTTGGATATTCTACTGAAAAATCATTTGCTTCAGGATTTTGCAAAATCATGGATGGATGATCCCCGCACAGTTATTTGTGTCACTCACGATGTGGATGAAGCATTATTACTTGGCCAGAATATAATATTGCTTCCGTCATCTCCTATCAGCGAAGCCAGCAATATTGAAATTGATCAAAATCCAGGAATATTTCGAGAAAATATTAAAAAATACAAGGAGCAAATCCTTTGTGAACTTTCATCTTGCAGGTAAAAAAAGACCTGCAAAGGTAAGTGTTTAGGAGAAACTCTTTTTACCTCCCCCATGATTTTTAACAAAATAGGCAACCTTTTCGATAGATGTAATCATGTCATATTCCTCAAGGAACACGTGATCAGGCATATTCAGAGGAACCGTGGTGAAATTCAGTATACCCTTTACTCCATTTACGGTAAGTATTTCCGCCATACTTCTGGCGTATTCAGGTGGAACTGTTAAAATACCAATACTGATCTTCAATTTCTTAACTAATTTGGGAAGATCGTCAACATGATAACATTTTACACCTCCAACAACACGTCCGACTTTTTCCGAATCTACATCAAAAGTGGCAACAATATTCAATTTTGATCTTTTTCCTCTAAAATAGCCTGTTACAGCTTTCCCAAAATTACCAACTCCAATAACGGCCACATTCAATCCTGCAGGAGTGTCGATAAGATGACCAATGGCACCAATCAATTCCTTTATATCATACCCTTTTCTTTGCATGCTGCTAAAGCCCATCAGCATCATATCTCTACGAACCTGAACGGCTGTAATATGGTTAAGATTAGCCAGTTCATGGCTGAAAATATGGGTCTGCCCTTTCGAAAGGCAGTCCAGCAAAATCCGGCGATATTCGCTCAAACGCGATACTGTTTTTTCTGGTAAACTCATATCTGGCTAGTATTATGTCTTTCAAACATAGGCAAAATTCACCTCAGTGAAAAATGCAAAGTGAAAGTTGATCCTCTTTCCAAATCACTTTCCACTTCAATTCTACCATTATAAAGGTCAACAATACGTTTGACAATTGAGAGACCAAGGCCACTTCCCGCAATTTTTCTCGTATTTTCATTTTTAATCCTGACAAACATTTAAATAATTCAGGCAGGTCATCTTTAGGAATCCGGAGCAAGAAGCTCAAGCTCTACTTCTTTTTGGATGGCCAGGGGTCCTAAAGAATCAACGGATAAGCGGGCAATTTCGGTCTGGTTAATTTCCTTTAGTTCCCTTGGCTTTTTTCCAGATTCAATTTGGGTAAGGTCAAGAAAATCCATTATGCATTATAATTATCCCATAGGTTGTTGCCAGCCCAAGACCAGTTCCCTTACTATTTGTTTGGTGGTTAAAAAGGGAGTGAAAAGCTAATCCATATTTTCCTGACTAATTGGCTCCCTGAGAGCACACTTTTACGCAATTGCCACAAGCAATGCAACGCTCTTCAATTACTGCTGCCTGTCCATTTTCAATCCTGATAGCCTTGGCCGGGCACTCCCTGACTCAAGTATAGCGATCTCTACAACGATCAGGTATTGTGAAAACCAGTTTGGCTCTTTTTCCTTCTACAAAAACCATTTATCAGACCTCTCTTCTTTTAAATTTTGGAACCGATAGCTTCCGATTAGCTTTCATGGCTCCTTCTGCCAGCCGACCGATCTGACCAGATAAAGCAGTATCCAGATCATAAATCTCCCTGATTCTCGACCGTGTAGCTTTTTCATTTCTCTGACCAGGCTGTCCACCGCCATTGATACAACCTCCGGGGCAAGCCATGATTTCGAATAACTCAGGATATTTGGAATTAAGCGACTGATCTATACGCCTGAGCCCATCAGCGATTGACGAACAAGCGATCCATCTTTGTACAGGTTTAAAATCAGTCATCAGGTTATTCTTACAAGGTTTAAACCCTCTGAATTTTGTAAACCTAGTTTTCAAGGGGTAATTATCCGGATCAGTCACTGATAAAGCTCTCATTATGCCTTCCAGATATCCGCCTGAGACCGCTGACAACAGGCCGCTCATGGGAACTGCCTGAAGAAGGGCATCCGGCACTTCCGGACTAATCCTTTCAAAATCAATTCCAAAAAGCCGGATCAATTGGATCAACTCCCGGGCGCTCATTACAAAATCAACATAAGGTTTGCCCTCCCCTTGATTCTGCCCCTTCTGACTATCCATCTTGGCTCCTATGCAGGATGTAAAATAAACAATGCATGAATCAGGAGTTTTATTTTTTATTAGTCGACCGAATGTTTGAGAAGGTGTCAATACAGGTAAAACCCTGGGTAATAAGTCTGGCCGGAGATTTTCAAGATATTGTATCCAGGAGGGACAAAAAGACAGGATGGTAGGACCGCTAGTTTCCACAGCCCGTTTTTTCCAAAGTTCTGCTGTCTGAAATAAGGTGATATCCACTGATTCTGATCCTGAATGTACCTGGTGGAATCCAATCTTTCTCAGAGCGGAGTATACAAGAGCTGAAACATCTTTTCCTGACCGGAAGCCCAATTCGTCCCCAATAGAAACCATTACTGCGGGATCAATCAGTCCGATCACAGGAGATTGCCCTTCATGAAGATAAGTTATCAACTCATCAATATGCACTTTTTCCTGAAGGCTTCCGGTTGGACATGACTGGATACATTGACCGCAAGAGATACATGGACTGTAATTCAGACCTTTATTCCCCACAGTTCCAACGCGCAATCCAACTCCACGACTGATAAATTCCAGTGCAGAAACTTTCTGCTGATCACAGATTCTGATGCAACGTGCGCAAAGCACACATTTTGAAGCATCATGTATCATCGACGGGCTTGTTCGGTCAATTTTAAATTTAGCCGAACCCGGTCGTCCCTTCCGTTCTGTCACTTTCAACTCGGTGGCTAATTGCTGCAATTCACATTGCTTATTCTGAAGGCAATAAAGACATTCATCAGGATGACTGGAAATCAGCAGCTCCACGATGGTTCTCCTTGACTGTATGACACGGGCTGAATGTGTCAGCACTTTCATCCACTCCTCAACCGGATAACTACAGGCAGGTACAAGATCTGCTTTCCCTTCCACTTCAACCACACATAAGCGGCAGGCCCCGGTAGGCGCAAATCCCTCCATACTACACAAGGTTGGAACCCTGATTCCATTCTGGTTCAGAACGTCTAACAGAATCGATCCCTTTCTGGTTTTAAGTAATTGTCCGTTAACCTCAATTTCTACTACCATAGCTCAATTCTTAGTGGACAAAAACAGCGTTAAATTTGCATACTTCCTGGCATTTCCCACATCCTGTGCAACGGTCGCTTACAATGACATGAACTTGCCTGGGTGAACCGACAATAGCCTGCTCAGGGCATTTTTCATAGCAGATATAACAACCCGTACAAGACTCAGGATCAATATAAAATGATCTAAGCTCCTGGCAAACACCAGCACGACAAACCCTATCAAAAACATGCTCTTCGAATTCCTCTTTGAAATGTTCCAAAGCACTCAGTAATGGATTGGCAGCACCCTTACCAAGTCCGCAAAGAGAAGTTTCGCTGATCACCCGTGCCAATTGGCTTAACTGGGTAACACCTTTAAACCGATGGATTGCCTCATGGCTCTTCTCCTTTTTGGGTCGACGGGTAACCATCTCCAGAATATCAGCCATCCTTCGCGTTCCTTCGCGACAAGGAATACATTTCCCACAACTTTCCTTTTGGATAAACTTCATCAGGTGTCCGACCAGATCAACCGGACAGGATGTTTCATCCAGTAGTACCAAGCTTCCAGAACCCAAAACCAGGCCATTGGCTTCATAATCCTCAAAATCCAGTGGAATTGAGAACTGTTCCGGAACAATGAATTTTCCGGATGGCCCACCGGCCAGAATCGCCTTGGGTTTCTTCGAATCCCTAACACCCTGTGCATTTTCAAAACAAAGTTTTTCAAGAGTATATCCAAAAGGCACTTCAACCACCCCCTGGTATTGAAACTTGCCAGCCAAACTAAAAAGTTTGGTGCCTGAAGACTGCTCAGAACCGATACTCTTGTACCAATCCGGACCCTTTTCAACAATGAGGGGTACCTGAGCCAGAGTTTCCACATTATGAACCAGAGTGGGTTGACCAAATAAACCCACCTCAACAGGATACGGTGGTTTGTTTTTTGGCATTCCCCGCTTCCCTTCAATACTTGCAATCAAAGCAGTTTCCTCACCACAAACGTAAGCTCCGGGTCCTTTACGTATTTTAATCTCCAGAGAAAAGCCGCTTTCGAAAATATCCTGACCGATCAATCCAAGTTCCCGTACCTGGCTAAGCGCCCGCTCCAATCTTTGAACCACTCTGGAATATCTTGTCCTGGTATAAATTATAGCTTCATTTGCACCTATGGCATAAGCTGATAACATCAAGCCCTCCAAAATTAAGTGTGGATTCCCCTCCATCAATACCCGGTGCATAAAACCCCCGGGATCACTTTCATCAGCATTGCAGATCACGTATCGTTTATGCGTAGGTACCGACAATGCTTTCAGCCATTTGAGATGGGCAGGAAATCCTGAACCTGAACGCCCACGAAGCAAACCGGACTCAATCAGGCTGATAATTTCATCATGGGCATAGTACTTTATACACTTTGCGAAAGCATGATATCCACCCCATGCAATATATTCAAAAACATTATCAGGGTCAATAATTCCGTTGAGGCGTAAAACTCGTCTTTCCTGACCTTTGAAAAAAGGATGGTCCTGCAGATACGAAATCCCCTCCCATTCAATGTGTTCGGGAGCACCCCATTGCCCTAAGAGAAATCCCTCAGGAATAAAATGCTTCATAACAGCATTGAATAAGCTGCGAACCTGAAAATCCTGAACCGGACCGAAGAACAGCCTGTTCCTTCCAGGCAATTGAATACCAATAATCGCTTGTCCGCTTAAAAACCCAAAACTGCCAGTTAAAACTATATCTAATTCAACACCTTCTTCTTGCGACCAATCTTCAATCGCTTTCCGGGTTTTAATACTGCCACTTGCACGGGCACTTATGTTGTCTTCAATATATACCGTGGGGCAATCAATATCCGTTCTGCGACTTTTCGCTAATAACCTTATAACATCCGGGTGGGCTTTCTCCAACAGTCCGTCTGCCAAAAAGTCAACAATTTCTGGAAGAAACCCGGTATCTATGATCTTTGATCTTTCCTCCATTTCAACTATTTCTAAGGTTATCCAGTAATTCAGCCAGCTTCCGGCTAGATAATTGTCCTTGCAATTCACCATTAATGCTAATTACCGGGGCCAGATGGCAGGCACCAAGGCAAGGAACCAGTTCAAGGCTAAACATCTGGTCTTTCGTCATTTCCCCTTCCCCGATCTCAAGTATTCTTTCTATTTCACGCAGGATTCTTGAGCTACCATCAAGGTGACAACCTGTGCCTGAACAAACTTGAAGGTGGAACTTGCCTGTAGGCTCAAAATGAAATTGATTGTAAAAGGTAGCAACACTATAGATCTTCACTTCTGGCAAACCCAGATGTTTAGCCAGTTTTGGAACAACATCCTCAGGCAGATACCCTAATTCCTCTTGGATTTCTTGCAACATTGGGATCAAATTACCCCTCTGTTCCCTAGAATACTTGAGAATCAACTGATCAAGATCTAAAACCATGGCTGTTACTCAAAAAACATTGTTATATTTATAACATCAAAAATAGCAAAATATTGACATAAAAAATCACGATAAATATTTTATTGTTAATTTTGAAACAAATAATTGCAGCCATGAAGCGGATTGAAATTAGTATTTGTCTTGGCAGCTCCTGCTTCGCCCGGGGTAATCAGTCTATTGTCCATCAGATCAAGGAATTTCTTTGGAAGAATAAACTGAATGACAGGGTTTTCTTTAAGGGTGCTCATTGTTTCAATGCCTGCAAGAACGGCCCTACCATAAAAATCAATGATGAATTCATTTACGATATAACAGCAGAGAATGTCATACCTCTGATTACAAAAGCTATGGAGGAACAAAATGTCAAATAATCAATCGCACTTGCATGAGGCCATTCTCACAGTCAAACCTGAAGATTGCGTATTATGCTACGCTTGTGTAAGGGAGTGTCCGGCCGGAGCAATTGAGGTAAAACCAAATACGAGTGCTGTCAGGATTATCCCGGAAAGATGCACTGCCTGTGGCAGTTGTTATCAGGTATGCCCTACTGAGGCCATCTATTTCAAATCTGACCTGGAACGGGTTGAATCTTATTTGAATTCTAAAACCACCAGCGTTGCCCTGGTGGACCCCAGTATTTCTGCGGAATTTCCAGACATTACAGATTACCGGCATTTTATTGGTATGATCAAAGCCCTGGGTTTTGATTATGTAAATGATATATCCTTCGGAGTAGATTTGATTGCCCGTGAATACGCAAGGATTTTCGGTGAATTTAAAGGAAAATATTTCATTTCGTCTAAATGCCCCGCAGTAGTTTATCAAGTTGCAAAATATTACAGCAACCTGGTGGAGAACGTGGTACCGGTTCTCTCACCAATGGCTGCTACATCTGCGGTTGTTCGGAAAAATTACGGACAAGACATTAATGTGGTAGCTATATCACCCTGCCTGGCAACTAAACTGGAACAAAGAGATCAATTAAACGAGTCTAAAATAGACGCACACATAACATTTTCTGAATTACGGAAGCTTTTCAAAAGCAGAGAAATAACTGAGAACCTGGTAGAATTCGAAGAGTTTGATGCTCCGGTTGGACGAAAAGGAAGCTTATTCCCTCTAACCAGCGGGTTAATGCAAGCTACAGGACAAAAAGAAGATTTGCTTAATAGCAATTTCCACAGCTCATCAGGCAGGAATAACATGTTAGATGCTATGGATGAGTTTGCCCTTTCTAATGAAATCAGGAAACATCTTGATCTGTTCTATTGCGAAGGATGTATTATGGGTCCTGGTATGTCACCCGGTGGAAGAAAATTCATGAGGCAAACCCTTGTGAAGGAATACACTCATAAACGTCTTGGTGTAACCAATGAAAAGCAATGGTTAAAGGATTTAGAGGATT
>JAYEFL010000163.1:0-3003 GCA_034658635.1 Bacteroidota bacterium
AGATTTTTTGCATTGATCTCAAGCCAGGGAACTAAAGACTCAATATATGAAGTGTAAGCCAACATCAACTCAGGTGTATTACCCATTAGCATTGCCGCAATAGCAGAAGGCACGTTACCATTTTGTGTAAAATCACTCGCCCAATCAGGTACAAAGGTTCCTGCCCATACACCCTGTAAGGTGGGAGGCAACTCTCCTGTACAAGATATAATGTTGTACCGTGCCGCATCAAATTCTTTCTCTATCAATGCAGAGTTCATATTATCCATTGTTGATAAAGCAAATAGCTCCTCAGTTGTTTTTTGATGATCATCGCCGCCGCCAAGATCTAATTTCATCCGCTTGAACATTTCTCCATGAATATTTGCATGGGCATTCAATAAACTCTCATAATCAGGACTTAATAGCGATAGCATCTCCTGCATTTCATCCATCACAGAAATATCCGGATCATACAACAACTCTAAATCGATCAGTACAAGCACTTCGTCGGCACCACTAATGATAATGCTTTCACGAGTAGCCTCAGATTTTCCACCATCAACAAAAACACCCGCAGTACCTTCCAGCTTCTGCACGCTTCCCGGATATGCTTTTGAAAAGCTATGCTCATAACTTAGAAAATGGCCTTTTGCTCCAATTTTCACATCCTTGATATGACTTGAAAAGCGCCTTGCCGTTCCTTCAATATAGTTATGTCTCAACTTATCACTCGGCATCCGACGTTTGAACTTCAATTCACAGTTAATAAGTCCTTTCTCAGAGCCGGAAATCTTCATTACTACGATTCCATCTGCTCTGGAAACATACAATCGTCTGTCATATTCACCATTCTTGTCAGTCCAATGTACTCGTGTTTCTCCGGTTTCAAAATCCACTGAGCGTGCATAATCTCTAATCTCCACATCAGTATTCATAGTAATTCCAAGATCAAAGGCTGGCACAAAAGGATCGGGATACATGAAGCCCTCTTGTTCTGATAAATCAAACTGCAACTGAGTGGCCTGCTTATATAATCCCCTGTCTATCAACTGTCGGATTTCGAATAAGCGGGCTGATTGATCCGGAGGCATTGTTGGAGGGCCCATGGGGAGAAACATTCGTTCATGGGTCAAGATGATCGTTTCATCTAAAGGCCGGCTAAAGACATTTGCACCAATTGTTCCGTTTCCAGAAATCAGGCCTTCTTCCCAGGTAGCAGCAGGGGTTGTGCTGACGAAGCCGCGTGTAGGGGTAGTGATTTGGGCGGAGAGGATGGTTGGGAAGAGGAGGAGGAAGAGGAGTAGCTGTTTCATTTGTATTGGTGTTATGTTGTTTCATTTTACGTTTGCGATCGGGTCCTGAATCAAGTTCAGGATGACAATTTATTATCAATCATTGGCACATTGGCACATTATTTACTTGGTTAGCTTTACTTCCAGACTATAGGATTTTAGTATTTTTTCATGGTTTGTGAACCAGGCACTTATTTGAGTTATCCCTTTTGTTAGTTTTACTTTGAAGCTAATCGTTTGAGCTCCCTCAGTCAGAATAATTTCCTTTTTTTCTTCTCCTATTGATAGAAATCCTTTTGTGATATTTGATCCTTTAAGAGTTCTTCCTGATTCTCTTGGTCTCAAAAACGGCTGAATCACGTACTCCCCTGCTTCCTCTACATCAACTACCCAATAAGCAGGAGCGGCCTTCGGACGGTGTGCATCATGTGAATAGAGCATAGTTGGATTTTGTTTTTCATTGCCCAGGATGATGGGATTGAATTGATCGAAATTGCTTGAGATGTGATCCCACCATTTTTCATATTGAGCAGCAAGTTTCTGTACAACTTCAGGGTGATCAGCTACCAAATCTTTTGTTTGTCCGGGATCATTAATGATATCATACAATTCTAGCGTATCTCTGTTTAGCAGTCTCCATTGCTCAGTAAGCACCTGATATTCTTTATACTTAACAGGATAATCAACTCTTTGATTATGGACAAAAAGAGTGCGTTCAATCCAGGGGTCTCCGGATTGACTGATCAAATTCTTAAGACTGACACCATCAAAACTGGCGTTGATTGGGGTTTCCAGATTACACCAGTCGATCAGGCTTGGTAGTAAATCAATGTGCGCAGTCAGATTCCCAATATCCCGGCCTCCTGATATCCCGCCATCAGGCCATCGTATATAGCAAGGCACCCGATGTGCATTTTCATACCCCCAGATCTTACCTCCCCTCATGTCGCAGCTATATCCTTCTTCCACAAAGCCATTCTCATCAATGATTATCCCCCCAAACCAAGGGCAAGGACCATTGTCTGTCATGAAAATCAGGATAGTATTGTCTGATAGATTCAAATCATCCAGTTCCTGAATAAAGATTCCAAGATCCTCATCCACTTTTGTGATCATTCCGTAATAATTGGCAAGTCTTTCTGAAACCATTGCTTTGTATGGTTGAGAATATGCAGAATCAACAAGCAGAGGTGCATGGGGGACGTTGGTGGACACATAGCAGAAAAAGGGATTATCCCGATTTTCCTTAATGAACTTCATCGCTTCTGTGAACCAAACTGTATTGCAATAGCCCTCGTATTTTTCATGCACGCCATTGTGCAGATATGTATCATCGTAATAGTCATTTCCCCAATAATCGGGATTTGCGCCAACTGCACCACCTCCATGAATGACCGATTCTTCGAATCCTCTGTCCATTGGTCTGAAAGGATAGTTTTCTCCGAGATGCCATTTGCCAAATATTGCAGTTTTATAGCCGGCATCTCTGAACACCTCAGCCATGGTTACATTATCGGTTCCAAGTAAAGATCGACCGCCTATTGTATGCCAGACTCCTGTTCGTGATGAATACTGGCCTGTGAGCAGCGCTGATCTTGTTGGGGCGCAGCATGGGTCGACATGGAAGTTAACCAGGCACACACTTTGGTCATGAAGCTTGTCCATTGCCGGGGTTTTTACGTACGGACTTCCGTGAACCCCGATGTCTCCGTAGCCTTGGTCGTCGGTC
>JAYEFL010000164.1:0-12526 GCA_034658635.1 Bacteroidota bacterium
CAAAACTGTGAGATTCCTGAGTTGATTCTACAGCTATCACTGAGGCATCGTATTTAGCGAGGGCATTTTTGGCGTCTGAGTACGCTGTTTGAATCTCTTGTTTCAGGGTGTTTTTTGCCAGATCAAGAGCTAGTTTTGAATCGAGAGCCAGGATTTTTGCCTGAGAGATTTGATTTTTTGTTCGCAATTGATTGAAAATTGGGATATCCATGTTGATTGAAATCCTGCCATAACTATTATCAGTTAATTGAGTGGAATACGGATAATCACTTGTTGGACTAAGGGGATTAAGTCCTAATTCTGAATACCTTGAATAATACATCCCACTCAGACCAATATTTGGTGATAATTTGCTCTTTGCTACAGCGAGGCCAGATTCAGAAGCTTTTACCCTGAATTCTGCTCCTTTTATGCGTGGCAGGCTGCTTAGAGCAACATTGAATACCTGTTCGGGATCAAAAAGACTGGAATTTGATATTTCCAGGAAGGCAGGATGTGCTATTTTGAAATCGGCCGGATCAGAAATATTCATCAGGTGGGCTAACATAAGTTCTGAATTGGCTAACTGATTTTCTGCCTGAGTCAGAGTCAGTGCATCCTGAGAGGCCAGGGCTTTCATCTCAAGCAGGTTTGCTTTTGCCATTCTCCCATGTTCAACAAATACCTCAGTAGACTTAACCTGATCAAGGATGACCTGATATTGCTCTTTTGCTAAGAGATATAATTCCTGGGCGAAAAGAACCTGAAGAAATGCACCTGTAACCTGGATGGCGATTGAATTCTGCAGAGTCCTGGTTTCAGAAATAGCTGCTTGCATAGCATACTTCTGTTGCTTAACAGTATTGAGAATTCCTAAGCCGCTGAATAGTGGTAACTGTCCCTGAATACCCATATTCCCATCCTGATACTCTGTGTTGATATATGAGTAATCTTCAAAATTTACCGTTTTACCCGAGCTCAAATTATGCGAGACCCAGGCACTTAAACTTGGTAAGCGACCAGCCCGGGCTGTTTGTAAATTGCTTTTGGATGACTGAATTTGTAAATTCTGCCTCTTAACGCTAATATTCTCGTTCTGGGCATGTCGGATACACTCCTCCAAAGTCCATTTTTGTTGAGCCATTATCCCGCTTCCCATCCAAAGGGAAACAGACACCAAAGCAATAAGCTTTATTATAGGTCGCATATCAAAAAGTTTCAATTTCTTATTTCCTACTTCCTATCTACAATATGACCATCGAACAGTTGAATAATTCTCTGAGCATAAGAAGCATCTTCAGATGAGTGCGTTACCATGATAATACTCGTGCCTTCCTTATTCAGTTGGCTTAACAAGTCCATTACTTCTTTTCCATTGGCAGAATCGAGGTTACCAGTTGGCTCATCAGCCAGGATCAATTTTGGATTACCAACCACTGCACGGCAAATAGCTACACGCTGTTGTTGTCCGCCTGATAATTGCTGAGGAAAATGTTTTCTGCGGTGAGCAATATCCATTTTTTCCATTACCTCTTCAACCATTACCTTCCTTTTTGAACCAGGAATTTTTTGGTACAGGAGGGGTAGTTCGATATTCTCAAAAACATTGAGCTCATCAATCAGATTAAAGCTTTGGAACACAAATCCAATGGTGGATTTTCTTAAACCTGTTCTTTGCTTTTCTGTGTACTTTGAGACCTCATTCCCATTGAACATTAGCTGACCATCAGAAGGGTTGTCAAGAAGCCCAAGGATATTCAGCAAAGTGGATTTTCCGCAACCAGACGGACCCATAATGGCAACGAATTCACCCTGTTCTATTTCCATTGAAACCTGGTTCAGAGCCGTTGTTTCGACTTCGTCTGTGCGAAATAGTTTGGTTAATTTTACTGTTTGAATCATGATATTTTTGTTATTCGTTATTCGGTTATTCGGTTATTCGGTTATTCGGTTATTCGGTTTTTCGGTTATTCTGTTATTCGGTTATTCTGTTATTCGGTTATTCGGTTAGTCGTATTTTAGTGCGTTTACTGGGTTTTCATGGGCTGCTTTATTTACATGATAAAGAATAGTGGCAATTGCAATAAACATTGAGAATATGCTGGCTAAAACAAATACCCAGATGCTAATACCTGTTTTGTATACAAAATTTTGAAGCCAATTATTCATGAAGTACCAGGATATTGGCCAGGCTACTAGCGAGGCAAGAGCTACCAATATTATAGTTTCCTTCAATAATAGCGACATGATAGATGATACTGGTGCACCCAGACATTTTCTGATACTGATCTCTTTTTTTCGTCGTTCAGTTGAGAATGATGTTAGTCCTAGTAATCCGAAAACAGCGATTAACACTGCCAGCATTGCAAAAATTATAAACAGGGAACGCATGCGCTCGTCATCCTGATAATTGGCTTTCAGTTGATCATCCATAAAGTCATACTCAAAACTCTGATTGATCATATTATCCCATACCTGCTGGATTTGTTCAAGAATATCAGATTCACCAGCTTCTGCATATCTGACGAGGCAGAATACTCCATTTGGAGAATACAGGTAAACAGCAGGCTTAATTTCTTGATGCAGAGATTCATAATTGTAATTTTCCGCAACGCCAATAATGATCATTGGCATATCAGTGCCATTCGGTCCTCCTCCTATCTGATAAAGGATTTTACCAAGGGGTTCTTCCCATCCAAGTTGATCTGCAGCAGCTTCATTGATGATGACAACAGTTGAGTCTGATGAAAAATCCTGAGAAAAATATCTTCCGGATTTCATTTTGAAACCAAGAGCTTCCTGATAGCCATAATCAGCTGCCAATATGTTTAAGGGCTCAAGTTCATCATTGGATGCTTCCTCTTTACGGAAGACTGTATTTCCAGGACTCATACCACCAGGAACCTGAGTTCCTATTCCCACTGCTTGCACTCCTGGTAACTTCTCGAGTTCCTGAATGAATGCTTCTCGTTGATCTCCAAGTGCATAAGCCCGGTTAATAATCAAGAGATTTTCCTTTTTAAAATGCAGGTCCTTGTTAAGAACAAAGCGAATTTGACTATCTACCAGGAGAGTGGAAATAACCAATGAGATAGTAATGAAGAATTGAAAAACCACTAAGGCTTTACGAATCCATCCACTTTTCATTCCGGCACTGAACTTGCCTTTAAGAACCTGCATCGGACTGAATGAAGCAAGGAAGAATGCCGGGTAAGCACCTGACAGGATACTAACAAAAATCAACAGGCCGACCAACACAGGTCCGAAAATTTCCCAGGAGATTAATGAAAGAGATAGTTCTTTATTAGCAATATCATTGAAATAGGGAAGGGATATTAAAATAAGAATAAAAGCAAAAAGGAAAGAGATAAAAGTGAGAATTGTTGATTCAGTCAGAAATTGCCCTATTAAGTGACTTCGTTTTGAGCCAACTACTTTCCTTAATCCAACCTCACGGGCTCTCAGGCTTGATCTTGCGGTGGCAAGATTCATAAAGTTTATTGAGGCAATAATGATTAAAAAAAGAGCTATAGCCGAAAAAATATAAATGTTAGCCATGCTACCATTTGCCTGGAACTCAAAGTCCTTGTCAGACTTTAAATGTATGTCAGAAACAGGAGTAGTAATATAACCATATTTGTTGCCAGCTGCTCTCAACTCTTCAAGAGTCATGCTTAAGAATTGTTCAAACTGTGGACCGACATACTTGTCTACGATCTCTGATATTTTATCATCAAGATTATCAACATTACTATTTGGTGCCACTTTGATGTAGGTGTAAACATTATTTGACACCCAGATAGTACTACTACTTAGAGGAAGTCCCATAAATGGAGCCAGAATATCGAAACTGATATGACTATTTTTGGGATAATCTTCGATAACCGCAGTGATTTCAAAGTCTTGAGGTGGGTCAAATACCTTAAGAGTTTCACCAATTACATCTGTTTTTCCGAAGTATTTTAAAGCTATTGTTTTGGTCAGTACCAAAGTGTTTGGTCGGTTCAGTGCTTGTTGCTGGTCTCCTGCAATAAATCTGACCGTGAAAATGTTAAAGAATGATGAATCAACGTATAGGAAGTTCTCTTCAACAAAACTATTATCACCTGCCCTGACTACAGGATCTCCTCCAAATGGGAACAGTCGCGTGTAGTCAGTGACATCAGCATGCTCCTCAACCAGTGTGGGTCCGATAGGAGCACAACTGGCTGCTGCATTGATCTCAGGGCCCTGTATCTTTCCGGTTATCGAGACACGGTATAACTGTTTTGCTTCTTTATGAAAGCGGTCAAAGCTGAGTTCATCAAGAATAAACAGAAGCATTAAGATGGCAGCCATAAGACCAACCGTCAGGCCGAAGAGGTTGATAAGAGTGTATCCCTTATTCCTCAATAGATTACGTACAGAAACTTTTATGTAATTCCGAAACATACTATTACTATTTTTATTTTAGAATCAGCTTATCATTATCGCCGAAAGTGTCATAGCTTGAAATAATCACTTTCTCACCTGCTTCTAAACCGTCAAGTATTTCATAATAACGTGGATTCATTTTGCCTGTAGTGATATTTCTTTTTGTGGCAAACGCCCCTGAAGGATCAACCACGTATATCCATTGCCCTCCTGTGGTAGAATAAAAACCAGATTTCAGAATTTGAAGAGCCTTTTCAGGTTTGCCCAACTCGACTCTGATTCTATACGTTTGCCCTGTACGGATATTATTGGGTTTTTCGTCTGAAAATTCCATATCAACCTCAAAGCGACCATTGCGAACTTCAGGATATACTTTGGTTATATTTAATGAGAAAGACTGGTTATTTCTTTCAAGCGTGCAGGCCAGTCCAACGCGAATCCGGTCAATCCAGTGCTCATCCAGGGGAGCCATTACTTTATAATCATCAAGAACATGAATTTGTCCCAACCTGAACCCATTGGTGATGGTTTGTCCGATCTCTGCATCCAGTGTGCCTAACTGACCATCAATGGGGGCTTTGACATTCAGACTTTCAAGTTTGTCTTTAACCAGAGCTAAATTGTCATGCATTCTACTTAGGGCATCTTCAAGATTATTAACCTGGGTAGCCCTGAAAATAGAGTCCTGCGCTGCTCTTTCTTTGAAAAGAACCAGTGTCTGTTCAGATAATTTGTAATTTTCTTCAGAAAGCAGATACTCCTCTTCAGAAATCAGTCCTTTATCAAAAAAGATAAGGTTGCGACCAAATTCTCGTTTAAGCCTTATTTGCTCAAATTCAAGCTGAATAATCTGTCGCCGAAGCTCAATTTTCTGTTGCTCCATCATTAGCTTGGTGTCTCTTAAGCGATTCTCCTGCTCTGCCAGGTTAGCCTGATTTGTCAGAATTCTAAGGTTTAGATCTGGGTTACTAAGCTGAAGGATGACATCCTCCTTTTTTACCATGCTGCCTTCTTCAATGAAAATATACTCAATGCGGCCCCCTTCAATAACATCCAGATAAATTGTTGCTATAGGTTCAACTGCTCCGGTGGCAGTCATATAGTCAAGAAAATCATCTTCAATAACTTCAGAGATTGTAATCTTATCACGATCTACATTCAGTTTAGAACTATGGTCAGCCCATACCAACTGGTATACTATTAAGGCCGAAATCAGTACTGCACCTGAAATCCAAAGAATTTTTTTCCGTTTCTTACTTTTATTTTCAATAATTCGATCCATGTTTTTAGCTTAGAGGTCATCTAAAAGACGCTAATTATATTGATTAGTTACAATATGCACAAAAAAAGATTATGCTGACTATGCATGTTCTATCTTTGCGACTTAAAATTACTGAAAAATAATGATTGAGGATATTTTTGAAGCCGGACATAAACTGCCGTTAATGGAGCAGTTTTATACGATTCAGGGAGAGGGTTATCATACCGGGAGCCCTGCTTATTTTATTAGGGTTGGGGGTTGTGATATTGGATGTTCATGGTGTGATTCAAAGGTTTCATGGCTTGCTGACCAGCATCCTCTGGTTGAAATAGATCATATTCTTGAGAATGCACTTGAGGTCGGGGCTGAAAGTCTGGTTGTAACCGGGGGTGAACCTTCTTTATATAATCTTAATTATCTGACTCAGGAGTTTAAAAATGCTGGTTTCAGATTATTCCTTGAAACATCTGGAGCTCATCCTCTCACTGGCGAATGGGATTGGATATGTTTAAGTCCGAAAATGCGTAATCCTCCTAAGCATGAGTACCTGGAGCAGGCTGGTGAATTAAAAGTAATTATACAAACCCAGGAGGATCTTGATTGGGCCTTAGAAAATGCTGTTCTTGTTAATCCATCCTGTCATTTATTTCTTCAGCCCGAATGGAGTAAGAGAAAGCAGGTCTTACCTCTTATTGTCGATTTCGTGAAATCCAATAAACAGTGGAGAATTTCGTTACAATCACATAAGTATATTGGAATACCCTGATGAAACTTACTCGCATACTCATTTGTGCCTTTTTGCTAAGTATTCTTTATAGTGTGAATGCAAACGGACAGAATAGGAAGCGCTTATCACACAGAACTCAAAAACAATTTGTTTTAGCCAGACAGGATTATCTGAATATGGAGCTAAAGAAATCCATGTCGAAATTAGATATTATTTTGTCTGACTATCCATCTTATGCAGATGCATGGATGTTAAAGGCTCAATGCGAAGATGAGCTATTCTTGCATGACAGAGCTTGTGAATCTTATATTAATGCTTTTAGGGCTGATTCTTCTGAGCTTCACTTTGTTAGTCTGAAGATTGCCTTACTGCTTTTTGAAAAGGGACAGTATTACAGATCTGAAGATTATTTGAAAAGATTTATTACTCGTGATCATTCACTTGAAGATAGCGTGATAGCAGATAAGTTGTTCACGAATCTGCATTTTTCTTTTGAGCAAACGGAACACTATAATGGTGATCCAAAGGTTTTTTCATTGAAAGGAGCTAACACCTCTGCATTGGAATATTTTCCATCCGTAACTATTGATGGCAAGCAATTGGTTTTTACTCGTCAGGATTCGAAAAGAGTCGGGAATGATGATCAACCAGGACAGGAAGATTTATACATAGGTCTCTTAGAAGAGAATGCTGTAAGCTCAATTAGAAAGCTTCCTGAGCCCCTTAATTCTGACAATAATGAAGGAACGCAAACTATCAGGCAAGATGGCAGGTTAATGATCTTTACTGCTTGCAACAGGCCAGATTCGAAGGGAGGGTGTGATTTATATCATTCTGTCAGTGTTAATTCAGAATGGACGCAGCCTGTCAACATTGGTTATCCTGTTAATACCAGGTATTGGGAGTCGACTCCGTGTCTGGGGCCAGATGGCAGAAGTCTCTATTTTGCCAGTAATCGACCCGGAGGGTGGGGTGGAATGGATATTTGGAAGAGTGTATATCTTCCGGATTCAGGATGGCAGATCCCGGTTAATCTGGGGCCTTCCATAAATACAGATAAAGATGAGATGTCGCCATTTATTCACGGAGATGGAAAAAGCTTGTATTTTTCTTCTAAAGGTTGGATTGGAATGGGTGGTTTTGACATTTTTATTTCGAGGATTGATACTAGTGGGGAATGGTTATGTCCGGAGAATCTCGGATACCCGCTTAATACAAATTCTGATGAATTTGGAATTACCTTGTCAGGCTCAGGTGAGTATGCTATTTTTTCATCGAACCGTGATTCTATTACGAACAGAGATTTGTATAAAATAGAGTTGCCAGTTTCTGACCGTCCTGAAGCTATGTATTATATATATGGTATGGTGATAGACTCTTTGAGCAGAAAAGCAATCGCTGCCAGTGTGGAAATCAGGAATCAGTCAGGTGAACTTTTGCAGTTAGTCGATTCAGACCCCTCAACTGGTGAGTTTTTGCTCGGGTTACCTGGCAGGAATATCTTTTCCTTTATCGTAAGGCATCCCGGATATCTTTTTTATTCAGAGTATTTCGATTTATTGAATGGGCAATATGCAGAATCACAGCCGCATGTAATTTCACTTATGCCCATTAGAAAGGGAGATGTTAAGATTCTTCAGCAGGTTTATTTTGATTTTGATTCTGCTGCACTCCGACCTGAATCCTTAGGAGAAATACAGCAGGTTTACCAAATGATGCTTGAGAATCCGGATATCAGTATTCTTATTACCGGTTATACTGATGCCCGTGGAACGGAAGAATATAACTACAGACTTAGCAGAGACCGAGCTGAAGCAATCAGCTTAGCCTTGGTCAATGAAGGAATTGAACCATCCCGCTTACAAGCAAGAGGAGCTGGTTCATCTGAACCTGTTTCTGAAAACGATTCTGAGAAGGGGCGTGCACTAAACCGACGTACCGAGATAAAAATCCTTTAGTTTGGCAAGAATCTGTCTATGGTTTCTAAAAGTATTTCCAACCTGATTGGTTTGGCCAGATAAGCATCACAGCCAGCGTCAAATACCCGCTCTTTATCCATTTCATCAGTAAAAGTGGTTTGAGCAATTACCGGTAAATCTTTTCTGATACTTTTTATTACCTCTGTGGCTCTGAATCCATCCAGATTTGGCATTCTGAGATCCATTAAAACCACATTAATTGATTTGTCTTCCTGTACTTTCTCAATTGCTTCCATACCATCCCGGGCCCACAAAATTGTGATTCCGGTTTTATAAATAGCTGCCTTTATAAACATCAGGTTAGTTTCAGCATCTTCAACCACCAGTATCTTGTACTTCTCCCAGTTCATATCAGATGTCTTTAATTTATTTTTATCACTCATGATAGTTCAATTATTTAGCCATTTTAAGAATGGCTTCCAGGTCTTTTATCTTAAATGGTTTGCTTATGTAGCCTGACATTCCCTGGTTAATGAAGTTTTCTTTGTCTCCTCTCATTGCATTCGCTGTCATTGCAATGATAGGAATTGTTCCCTTATCCTGGTTGTTTTTCTCGCAGATACGAATTTGCTTGCTTGCTTCCAAACCATCCATCTCTGGCATCTGTATATCCATCAGGATAATATCATAGCTATTCTTATTGAATAATTCAAGAGCAATTTTTCCGTTGTCAGCAATATCTACCTTATGGCCCATTTTCTTAAGATTAAACAATGCAACTCTTTGGTTAATCGGATTATCTTCGGCAAGAAGTATATTCAATGAGCATTTTTTGGCTTGTTTTTTCTTGTCATCATCCTTTCCTGCAGATTTGACATCTCCGGCTGTGCCAAATGTGAGATTAAACCAGAATGTTGTGCCTTTTCCTTCCTCACTTTCAACACCAATTTCACCATTCATCAGTTCCACAAGTCTTTTGGATATTGATAAACCAAGTCCTGTCCCTCCATATTTCCTGGAGGTAGAAGCATCCGTCTGACTGAAAGATTTAAACAATTTTTGCTTCCCTTCTTCTGTGATGCCAATACCAGTATCAATAACTTTTATCAGAATACTGGTTTTTTTAGAATTCTTTTCCTGTAATTCAATGGAGATAGTGATACCTCCTTCAGATGTGAATTTTAAGGCATTGTTAACGAGGTTAATGAGGATTTGCTTTGCTCTTAAAGGATCACCATTAACTATTTCAGGAAGATCCTGACTTGCATCTAATTTGAGATAGAGATTTTTTTGCTGGACCTTGTACGACAGAAGTTTGATCGTTTCCTCAATCGGGTCAAGGAGTCTGAAATTGATTTTTTCTAAAACAATGCCTCCGGATTCAATCTTTGAGAAGTCCAGGATATCGTTTATTATCGTGAGTAGACTGGCTCCTGACAGGCTGATGATCTTAAGGAACTCTTTTTGCTCTGCACTTAATTCTGTTTGTTGTAAAATATCAGTCATCCCAATAATTCCATTCATTGGGGTTCTGATTTCATGTGACATATTAGCAAGGAACATGGATTTTGCCATATTAGCTGATTCGGCCTCATCCTTCGCCTTCTGCAGCTCCATCTTATCAAAATGCTTTTCTGTTATATCACGACTGATACCGATAATGCCTATGATTTCACCTGTTTCATCTATTATTGGATTTTTATGAGTCTCCAATAATACCCTGCGTCCATCCGGCCATGTTCCCCACATTTCCATTATTACCTGCTCTTTACCAGAAAGAATTTCCTGATCTGTAGAACTGAAAAGTTTAGCCTCTTTTTTTGTGTAAATATCAAAATCAGTTTTGCCAATAATAGCTTTACGATCACTACCGTTGAATTCAGAAAAAGCTTTGTTACAATCCAGGTATTTTCCATCGATATCTTTGTAAAAAACGAGGTCTGGGATAGATTGCAGAAATGATTTTAGCAGAGCATTGCCGCGACTCAGCCTTTTCTCAATTTGAATTCGTTTAACAATCTCTACTTCAAGAGATCTTCTTTGTTCATATAGCTCGAGGAAGATTTTTACTTTTCCCCGTAGAATTTCAGGTATTATAGGTTTAGTGATAAAGTCAACTGCACCAGATTCAATGCCTTTGACAATATGAAAATCTTCGCGGTAAATAGCAGATACAAAAATAACCGGGAGTAGCTTTGTTTCCTGACTGCTTCGCATATAACTGACTGTTTCATATCCGTCCATTCCTGGCATCTGAACATCAACCAATGCTAATGCAAATTGGTGGTTAAGAGTTTGTTGCAAAGCTTCGTTGCCACTAAGAGCTCTTATTGGCTCGACTTTGAATACAGACAACAATTTTTCAAGAGCAACAAGATTCTCTACCTTATCATCAACTATTAATATCTTTGGTAGCTTATTCATCGTCAGAAGAGGAATTTGCTCATAGTTTTAAGAAGAGTACTCCTGTTGATCGGCTTAGTGATGAAGTCTTCATACAGATTACTGCCCTTTTTCAGTTCTTCATCATGTTTTGCGAAAGCAGTTTGAATAATGATATTAATGCCGGGTTTCTTGTCTTTAATCAATCGTATTGCTTCAAACCCATCCATATCCGGCATTTTGACATCCATCAGAATTAAATCAGGATCTTCCCTAAGTGCGATATCAACAGCTTCACGTCCATTTTTCGCCCACAGAACTTTGACATTGGTAGCTCTTAAAGCTTCTTGAAGAAATAGATAGTTCATTTCCTCATCTTCAGCAATAACTAATGTGAATTCAGACCAATCAGGATTCTCAATGGTCTCCGTAACATTAACAACAGAGACTTTTTCCAGCGTCTCAAGAGGTATATAAGGGAGTGTAAAGAAAAACTCAGAACCCTTATTGAGAGTGGATTCAACTCCAATCTCACCACCCATCATTTGAATAATCTTCTGAGCAATGGATAGTCCCAGACCAGTTCCTTGTGATTGCAGACTATCTTGCGATTCTACCCTCATAAAACGAGAAAAGACATGCTCAATCTCCTCTGCAGAAATACCAATTCCAGTATCTTTGACATAGAAGCGGATAAGGTCATTCTTAATCTCACAACCAAACTCGATTTGACCTATTTTTGTGTATTTTAATGCATTTGATAATAAGTTTATCAATACTTGTCTGAGCCTTTGAGGGTCAGTTTCAAAGATAAGATCTTGTGCAGGTGGATGTATGGTAATTGTAATATCTGTTTTGCCAAACTGCGACTTGATACGGTTAAAGCTTTCCAATAATTCGGTAAGGATATCGCCAGCGCTGCAAGGAGCCTTATTAATACTGAATTCTCCCGCTTCGATTCTGGAATGATCAAGGATTTCATCAATCAGGAACAGAAGATTTTGGCTGCTGCTGGAAACATAGCGTACATATCTTTCTTTGTCAGAAGTGGGAATGGCAGTGTTGGCAATCAGGTCTGCAAAACCCAGGATTGAATTTACAGGAGTTCTGATTTCATGCGACATGTTAACCAGAATTTTACTTTTTAACTCACTTGTTTTTTCAGCTTTAGCCTTTGCTTCCCTCAGGTCAGCTTCAACTTTCTTGCGTTTTTTTATTTCCTTTTTTAGCTGTATGTTTTTCGTTTTCAATTCACCAACAAGCTTTTTGAGGAACTCCTTATGTTCCTCAAGCTCAAGAAGAACTTTTATTTTTGCCCTGAGGATTTCTGGATTGACAGGTTTGGGAATGAAGTCGACTGCTCCGGTTTGTATCCCTTTTATCTTATATTGATCTTCTGTAAAGATTGCAGAAATCAGAATAACTGGAACTAACTTATTTTTGGCAGAATCCCTCATTCTTTTCAGGGTTTCAAAACCATCCATTTCAGGCATCTGAATGTCTAAAAGAACCAGGCTGTAGTGGTTTTTTTCTGATAATTCGAGGCCTTCAAAACCGCTGGTAGCAGTATGAATTACAAGGCCAAGTCTCTCCAGTATCTTTCTTAGACTGAACAGATTAGCTTCATTATCATCAATAATCAGAATCTTCCGAGTTGATCCCATTCCCATTACCATTACCTATTACTTATTCCCTACGTCCTATCTTACTTTCTATTTTCTACTTCCTATTTCCTATTTATAAAGCCACACTCTCATTAACGACATCATTTTAGGAACATCCAAAGGTTTTGTTATGTAATCTGAAGCTCCTGCATCTAAACATTTCTGTTTGTCTTCCTTCATT
>JAYEFL010000165.1:0-12470 GCA_034658635.1 Bacteroidota bacterium
TATGTACATTCTCATGAGATTTTCGGATTGGCTTAGCTGCATCCTCTGCATAAATAGCCTTCTGACGAGCAACTAATACTGAAGATTGACCATGATGCAGAGGTTGTCCGCCTCCACCGATACATCCACCCGGACAAGCCATTATCTCAATGGCATGGAATTCACATGTGCCATCCTGGATTGATTCCAATAATATACGTGCATTTCCTAAACCGTGTGCAATCCCAATCCGGATCGGTTGCCCATCGAAATCAATCGTTGCCTGACGGATACCTTCAAACCCTCGTAACTCATCGAAACTGACTCGTTCAAGCTTTTTCTTAGTGAATACTTCATAAGCTGTTCTGACAGCAGCTTCAATAACCCCTCCTGTAGTGCCAAAGATCACCCCTGCTCCGGAAGATTCGCCAAGTGGCTGATCAAAATCCTGATCTTCCAGTGAGTTGAAGTCGATGTTGGCTTGCTTAATTAGAGCCGCTAACTCCCGGGTTGAAATTGAATAATCAACATCAGGATTACCATCTACACTAAATTCATCTCTCTGGCATTCATACTTTTTGGCTAAACAAGGCATTATTGAAACAACCACAAGATCTTCACGGTTAGTTTCGATCTGATCAGCAAAATAAGTTTTTGCAATAGATCCGAACATTTGCTGAGGTGAGCGTGCAGTTGAAGGAATATCACGCATTTCGGGAAAATGATGTTCGAAGAAATTAACCCAGGCAGGGCAGCATGATGTAAGAATTGGAAGTGGTACATTTTTCTCACCGCCCAGATGACGAGTCAAACGATCCAACAACTCTGTACCCTCCTCCATTATCGTCAGGTCGGCAGCAAAATCTGTATCAAATACATAATCAAACCCCAGTTGTCGTAAAGCAGTAACCATTTTGCCTGTAACAAGAGTTCCTGGTTCCAATCCGAACGCTTCACCGAGGGCTGCCCTAACTGCAGGTGCTGTTTGAACAATCACTTTCTTCTTTGGATTAGCCAAAGCCCGAATTACATGATTAGTATGATCAACTTCTGTAAGTGCTCCGGTCGGACAAACAGCAACACATTGCCCACAGTAAGTACAAGGGGATTTAATAAGGTCTTGTTCAAAGGCAGGTGCAACAACAGCTTCAAAGCCACGATTAATTCCTGACAAAGCCCCAACAGTTTGAAAATCATTGCACATGGTTTCACAGCGACGACACATAATACACTTATCCATTTCACGGATAATTGAGGGAGAGAAATCCTCTTGATAATGAGATTGTTCTCCTTTGTAATGTATCTCCCTGATTCCGAGATCCTGTGCCATGGATTGCAAATCGCAATTACCATTTTTTGCGCAAACCAGACAATCAGCCGGGTGGTCTGACAAAATAAGTTCCATAACAGTCTTCCGGGCATTTAGCACCCTCATAGAATTGGTTTTCACCACCATGCCCTCAGTGCAATTTGTGGCACAGGCCGGTGCCAGGTTGCGACGGCCTTCAACCTCAACGACACAAATCCGGCAACCACCTGGTTTATTTTCGACCCCAAGATCATCTAATTTCAGATAGCAAAGTGTAGGAATCCTGATCCCCACCTGATCGGCAGCTTTCAGAATTGTTGTTCCATTTTCAACCTGCACTGCTTTGTGATCTATAGAAAGATTTATTATCTCCATCTTCTTATTATTTAACGCTGATAGCATTGAACTTACATTTTTCTTCACAGGCACCACACTTGATACAAATTACCGTATCAATGAAGTGAAGCTCTTTTTTCTCTCCGGTTATGGCGCCCACCGGGCAAACTCTGCCACAAGCAGTACATCCCACACAGTTTTCAGGATCGATAACATATTTCAATAAATCCTTACATTGACCTGAAGGACAAGTATGGTCGATGACATGAGCGATGTATTCTTCATAGAAATTATCCATAGTCGACAATACCGGATTGGGGGATGTTTGCCCAAGTCCACATAATGAAGTATCCTTGATAACATCACATAGATTTCTCAGCCGGTCTAAATCCTCCATGGTAGCTTTTCCCTTGGTAATTGAATCAAGCATTTCGTACAACCGCTTGTTGCCGATCCGGCAAGGAGAACATTTTCCACAAGATTCTTCAACAGTAAAATCCAGGTAGAATTTTGCCATAGCAACCATACAATCGTCCTCATCCATCACTATCATGCCTCCTGATCCCATCATAGACCCACATGCAATCAGACTATCGTAATCTATCGGAATATCCAGGTGTTTTTCTGTCAAACATCCACCTGAAGGTCCTCCCGTCTGAACAGACTTGAATTCTTTTCCGCCCATTATCCCTCCGCCAATCTCAAAAATCACTTCGCGGAGTGTGGTTCCCATGGGTACCTCAATCAGACCAACATTATTTATTTTTCCAGCCAGGGCAAATACTTTTGTTCCCTTTGACTTCTCTGTTCCAATTGAACTGAACCACTCTGCACCTTTCAAGAAGATAACCGGAATATTAGCATAAGTCTCAACATTATTCACGTTGGTAGGTTTTCCAAGGAATCCTGATTCGGCCGGGAATGGAGGTTTAAACGTTGGTTCTCCCCTTTCTCCTTCCATAGAATGAATCAGTGCGGTTTCTTCCCCGCAAACAAAAGCCCCGGCTCCATATCTGAGCTCAATATCAAAATCAAATCCTGATCCCAGGATATTCTTTCCGAGCAAACCCAATTCACGAGCTTGTGCAATAGCAATCTTCAAACGTTCTATGGCCAATGGATACTCTGCCCGGATATAAATTAATCCCTTTGTTGCTCCAATGCAATAGCCATTGATGGCCATAGCTTCAAGCACTGAGTGTGGGTCACCTTCAAGAATCGAACGATCCATAAAAGCACCGGGATCTCCCTCATCCGCATTACAAACCACATATTTCTGATCGGCTTCATTCCCAGCAGCAATTTCCCACTTAATACCTGTTGGAAAACCTCCGCCACCACGTCCACGAAGACCGGATTCTTTTAAAACACTAATGGCCTCAGCCTGACTCATTTCATCCATAACCATACCCAATGCATGGTATGCATCCCGGGCAATGGCTTCCTCAATGCTCTCTGGATTTATAAACCCACAATTACGCAATGCAATCCTCAGTTGCTTTTTATTTGAACTCTGGTCCTTGACCCTATTTATCGCCAGATCTTCAATAGTCTGGTATCTGGCAGGAATAATTCCTTCAACCAATTCCTGTCGCCTGATATACTTCTCAATGATTTCATCTGCTTTCAGTATATCCACATATCCAAATACCGTTGGTTCTGATCCGGGAACAGTAAGCTCGATAGTCGGCTCAGCATAACAGTATCCCATACAACCCGTTTGGGTAACTACTGCCCCAATATTGCGCTTTCCGAACTCCTCAATAAAGAAATCCATCACATCCCTTGCCCCGGACGCAATTCCGCAGGTAGCCATTGCCACCTTAACCTGAATCATAGACTCGTTATGGGTTCTTTTTTTGCGAAGTTTTATTAGATCGGCTCTTGAATTAACTATTGCCATTGTTTGTTAGTTTTATAACACTGTTATATATTTAACGCAAAAGTATACTGTATTGAGTAATTGTAAAATGACTTTTGTTATGTTTTTGCAAAAAGGGGCGATCCATTTTGGATCGCCCCCTCGCTTATGGTTAAAAAGAATCTTATGTTTAGTACCTATTCCTCTCAATGTAATGGGTATGCAACAGGTCATGAGCTTTATGGCTGTTTGGCGTCCCTAAAAATTCTTCATAAATTTTTATTACATCAGGATTCTCATGAGATTTTCTGCGTGGCAGATTCGTATCCTCTGCGTATATGGCTTCAGCCCGCTTCTTGCGGATCTCCATGTTAGTTGGGATTGGTTGTCCTCCGCCACCCAAACAGCCACCTGGACAAGCCATAACCTCAACAAAGTGATAATTGGCTCTGCCATCTTTGATCGCCTGCATAAGTTTTCTTGCATTAGACAAACCATGGGCAACTGCGCATGACACTTCAATTCCATTAAGAAATGACCACTCTGGCACACAATCTTCAAGCATAATTTTTGCTTCTCTCACTCCTTCCATTCCTCTAACCGGAAGAATATCCAGGTTTGCAAATGGAACTTCTCGTCCCGTTACCACTTCATAAACTGTTCTTAAAGCTGCTTCCATCACACCGCCGGTAGCACCAAAAATAACACCAGCTCCGGTTGAATCTCCCATTATACTATCATAGTTCGCATCTTTCAGGTTTTTGAAATTGATACCTGCCTGCTTGATCATGTCTCCCAGCTCCCGTGTTGTCAATACATAATCAACATCCTTGTAACCACTTGATCTCATCTCAGGTCGATCAGCTTCAAACTTCTTTGCAGTACAAGGCATGATAGAAATACTCACCACATCCTGTGCTTTCAAACCTTTCTTACTGGAATAATAGGTTTTCACCAGAGCACCAAACATCTGCTGCGGTGACTTACAAGTGGATACATTAGGCAAATACTCAGGAAAAGCATGCTCAATAAACTTCACCCAACCAGGAGAACAAGAGGTAGTCATTGGAAGCCTGACAGACTCATCCTTATCGACTAACAATCTCTTCAAACGGGTTAGGAGTTCGGTTCCCTCTTCCAGGATAGTCAGGTCAGCTGTAAAATCTGTATCAAGTACAGAATCAAAACCCAATCGTTTCAAGGCAGCAACCATCTTGCCAGTCATTCTGAGACCAGGCTCAAATCCAAGTTCCTCTCCGATTGCCACACGAACTGCGGGTGCAGTTTGCACAACAGTATGTTTAGTGGGATCATTAATTGCATCCCATACCTGGTCTAAATAAGTTTTCTCAACTAAAGCACCAACAGGACAACGATTTATACATTGCCCGCAATTTGTACAGATAACTTCGACAAGCGGGCGATCAAGGAAAGTAGATATTTTCTGGTGCTCACCTTTATAAGCTACTGCAAGAGCTGAGACCCCCTGAAGTTCTCCACATGTTCTGACACAACGCTGACAACGAATACATTTGCTATCATCCTTAATAATAGAAGGGGAATAGTTGTCAATTGTGTGTTTTCCATTACTCAGATCAAGAAAGACATGATCTCCTACCCGATACTCATGAGAAAGATTCTGCAATTCGCATGAACCATTTTTATAACATTTTGTACAATCTGTATTATGCTCAGAAAGCAATAATTCAATTATATGCTTTCTGGCTGATCTGACTTTTGAACTATTTGTATGAATCTCCATACCCTCTGAAACCGGGGTAGCACAAGCAGCAAGAAGGGCTTTGGCTCCCTCTTGTTCAACAACACAGACGCGACAATTACCAGCTATGCACAGATCTTCGTGATAACAAAGTGTTGGGATTCGAAAATCCAGGTTTTCAGCAGCCTTCAGGATAGTAGTTCCTTCAGGAACAGTAACCGGGATGTCATTAATTTTGAGATTAACTGTATATGTACTCATAATATTCTGAATTTGAGAGCTTAGTAAATAATCTCCTCTCTGAAATTGTTAACAATAGATGTAAATGGGTTTGCAACAGACTGACCAAGGCCACACTTTGCAGATATTTTCATAGTTGCGGCCAGTTTTTTCAGATCCTCAATATATGAAGGAGGTTTGTTTCCACGCTTCACGGCCTCAATTCCCTTAAGTAGTTGCTGACAGCCAACTCTGCAAGGGGTGCATTGTCCGCAGGATTCCTCAGTAAAGAATTCCAGATAATCATGGAGAACATTGTACATCGAGCGAGAACTATTGAAAAGCATCATTGATCCTCCGGTAGGGATTCCTTCATACCCAATAATTGTATCCGCAAATAGCTTACGCGGAACACAACCACCCGAAGCGCCACCAACCTGAACAGCCTTAGTGTCTCCATCCCCAAAATCAGCAACAAACTGTTCAACAGTCATTCCTAATTCCAACTCGTAAATTCCGGCATTAGGTGTATCCCCGGATATTGAAAAAACCTTAGATCCCCTGGAGTCGCTTGTCCCCATTTCCTTAAATCTCTCAACACCAATCCGGTTAATCATGCAAGTGTAAACCAAAGTCTCAACATTATTGATAACAGTAGGCTTTCCCAGATACCCAGCAGTCGTTGGATAAGGTGGCTTATTTCTTGGCTCACCACGTTTTCCTTCCATAGACTCAAACAAAGCATTCTCTTCCCCGCAAATATATGCTCCGCTTCCAGAAACAATAGAAATTGTAAAGTCAAGTCCTATTTTCTTCAATGCCTTGTTATAAACATCAACTTTACTATTAAGCTTTTCAAGAAGGAAATTATATTCACCCCTCAGGTAAACAAAACCTTCACGAGCCCCAATAACATAAGCACAGATGGCCATTCCGGAAAAGACTTTCTCCGGAACCTGATCAAGAATCTCACGATCCTTAAACGTTCCTGGCTCTCCCTCATCTGCATTACAAATCACATACTTTACTGCGCTATCTTCATTTTTCGCAAACTTCCACTTCAAACCAGTAGGAAATCCTGCTCCACCTCGTCCTTTCAAACCAGAATCAATAATATCCAGAATAATATCGTCAGGATTTCTTTGTATCGTTTTTTCCACGCATTTTAGAGGATCCACACCTTCAGTAGTGAAGATAATCTCAAACCTCTTTAATTTGGTATTTTCCATAGTTGAGTACTTTAACTCTGTCGTTTAGTTCTTTGTTTTGTATCCATGAATAATCTCCACAGCTTTTTGAGGAGTCAACTCCGGGTAAACATCATCATTGACCAGCATAACCGGTCCCTTATGACACCATCCCAGACAATTTGCTGTTAAAAGAGTAAACTTCTTATCAACTGTTGTTTCACCAGTCTTTATTTTTAAAGTTCTCTCAAGAGCATGAATGACTTCTTCTTTTCCAGCCATGTGACACGAAATAGTTTTGCACACACGGATTACAAATCGTCCTCTTGGTTCAGTATCCAGGAAAGTGTAAAAACTGGCAGTACCAAACACCTCAGCAGTTGAAAGGTCCAATTCTTTGGCCACAGCAATCATATCTTCGTCTTCCAGATAATTTTTTGCATGAACAATCGCCTGAAGAATAGGCATCAAGGCTTTTCTTTCGGCGCCAAATTTCCCCACCGTCTCCTTGATAATCTTCTGAACATCTGTCATTTTAGTTTGTTTTAAGGTTTACCACTTGGTTGTTATTATATTCACAATTTAATGATTGTTAAAATTATAACAGATAACATGCCAGAAACATGACTATTGACAGTCAAGAGCATGATAAATATCAAGAATTGGAATTGGAATTAACCAACACTAGCCTGATGAGGATTGGCTATATGAGGTGGTTTAGTTATTGCATGATCCGAATTTAACTCAATAGTAGTGGTCTCTTTGGCCAGGGGCAAAGTGAATAAGAAACAGGATCCGGAACCCAGCTCTGTCTCCACCCAAATGCGACCTCCCATAACATCAATTAATAGTTTTGCTAAAGTCAGTCCCAGTCCCATCCCCCGGTAGAGATCCTGAGAAGCCCTGTTACCCTGTCTGAACCAATCAAATATCTTTTTTGTTTCAGCCTCATCCATGCCGATACCTGTGTCCCGGACAGAGAATTGAAGACGTTGACCATCAAATGCCTGAACACGGATGTTGACTCCACCCTGATTAGTAAACTTTAGTCCATTTTCAACCAGGCAAAACATTATTTGTCTAAATCGGTCAGGATCAGCTAAGAACTTCTGATCCATAACATCAACATCAACATCCAGATCAATACTGAGGTTATGCTTATTAAGCCCAAGTTTCAGATCATTCAGGCCGGGCAAAATATTCTGTAAACTCGAACTCACGGCATTATCAACTGGCTGAACCAGAATCTGCCCTGACTGAATCTTTGATAATTCGATTATGTTGGATATCAACTTCAGGAGATAATGCGAATTATTAACAACCTGGTCAGAATAATATGCCCTTTCCTTTTCATTGAGGTCTGAGCTACCAATAAGTTCAGCAAATCCTACTATAGCATTCATCGGAGTGCGGATCTCATGCGACAAATTTGCCAGAAATGCAGATTTCAATCGATCTGACTCTTCTGCTTTTTCTTTTGCACTAATAAGCTTCTCCTCAGATTGCTTCCTGTCCATGGCAAGAGCCAGGTGTTCTGAGACATACTCTAGTAATTCAAGGTCAGTCTGATCATATTCAAGGTTTCTTGAAAAACTAGCGACTACTAAAACTCCTACGATTCTATTATCAACTTTCAATGGCACTCCTAACCAACTATGTGCCAGAACGCCTGACAATTCAATTTCTCCTTTTTTCTCCAGAGACTTCACTCCCTTTCTATCAAGAAGGACTGATTCTTTCTGCCGAACCACAAAAGAGCTTAAAGACCTGTGATTAACATTATCAGCCTCAACATCCGTATCAGCGACTTCGAACACCGTATGTATTGAAAAGTCTTGCTCAACAAATTGATCAATAAAGATGTTTCTGACTTCCATTATTGAACCCAGCTGAAGATGGATATACTCAAAGACTTCCTTCAGTTCCTGATGACGATTTACAAAGTTTGAAATCCTATATAATATTCCCCGAACCTTATCAGCATACCTACGATCAGCAATCTCTTCGCTAAGGCGTTGGTTAGCATCTCTCAAATGTTTTGTCTGACGATGCACTTTTTTATCCAATTCCTGCCTGATTTGCTCCAATTCCTCAGTTGTTTTCAAATGCATACCAACCTCATGCTTCAAGGTAAGGTTCATACGGTTAATATTTCCCCAATTTAAATAATTGCGTATATGGGAGAAATGCAACACCCTTGATAAAACACCAGCTGTTAGCAACATAGCTAGTGAAATAGCCTGAAAACCATCAGGTATATTCACATCTTGCAATTCAAGTTGAGGAAGAAGCGATTGCCCAAAAATAACCAAGGAAGAAAGTACGATTACCTCTCTAAAAGAAAAAAGCAGAAGAGAAAAAACCAAAAATACTCCACTAAGATAGAACCAGTCTCTGAGAAACCCGAAGGGGTCAGAATAATACATCCATGAAGCCCACAACACAAAAATCAAAGCCGCCAGCAAAATGAATACACGGGCAATTCCTGCAGGTACATCCCAGAAACCAGTGTTTACATAATAACCCCAGATATACACAGCCACAGATACCAACAACAATCCCGCATTCACCAAAATATGGATTCTTCTATATTGCAGGTCGTGATTTACAGAAAGTGAATTTGTAAGGAACAAAAAGACTAAGGACATAACAATAAAAATACCGCCAAGAATCTTAACTCTTCTGGCGTTATCACCTTGAGTCTCGACTTGGTAGTCATCCTGAAGATTCTCCGGTATCGCCGGAAATGTCTTCAGAAACCATATTTTTATATCAGTCCAACCAGCCATGATTAAAAAAATCCAAAAAAAAATCAGTTTTAAGGGGTTACCTTTTAAACTTTTCCAGGATTAACTAATAAGCACTACAAGTTCCATGGCCTGGACATGGAGAACAAACTTATAATTATTTTGACAAAAACCAAAAAAAGGCTGGTTAACCAGCCTTTTTTTTTGACGAAACATCATTTCTCTATGGTGTCGTTTATTGATAATCGACAAATCAATATATTAAATCCATTTCTTCAATTAGATGTCCTGCTCCTGCAAATTTGTCAATAATGAACAAGGCATACCTTATATCGATTGAAATATTTCGGCACATCTTTGGATCATACATCAAATCACTCATCGTACCTTCCCAGTTTCTATCGAAATTAATTCCGATCAGATGTCCCTCAGAGTTAACAACCGGGCTACCTGAATTACCGCCAGAAGTATGGTTTGATGCAGTAAAACACACTGGCATCTGTCCATCAAAGCCATAAGGACCAAAATCCTTAGCATAGTACAATTCTTTTAGTCGGGCAGGCACCCTATAGTCATAGATATCCGGATTGTCTTTTTCAACAATACCTTTAAGAGTAGTGAAATATTTATAAGAAACTCCATCTCTGGGCTCAAAATTATCGATACTCCCATAAGTGACCCTGAGTGTAAAGTTAGCATCAGGATAGAATCTCTTGTCAGATTGCATCTCCATTTGAGCCTTCATATATAAACGTTGTAATTCTGCAATACGATTTTGGCCTTTGTACAGACCAGGAGCAATAACTTCATTTTTCAATTTTGTCATGCTCTTACTCATCAGAAAGGCAGGATCCTGAAGAATCTTCTTCGAATCAGAGGCTCTGATTTTATGCAACAAAGTGCTAATTCTGTCCTGATCAGAGAATACTGAGTTTTTAAAAAGGAAAGTTGCATAAGACTCTAAATTGCCTTTATACTTCTCATTAATCTCCAACAGCAAATCCGGAATAAACTCCTCATCAGCCCCATTCAGCCAGGCCTTATACAATGAGACCATAAGTTTATAATCAGTAGGAGCATGATAATCCTTAAAGTGTCTGTTAATGCTACTTTCCAACTCTGCAGTGATTTTATTAATAGATTCCTGATCGGATTTTTCAGCCAGTGCTTCACCTAATTTTCCAAACCGTGAAGCAAATGCAATTATTTCAGCGGCTCTACCGGCTTCACTGGCAAAAGTATTAGCAAGTGCATATGGCGCCCTGGCTTCTACAATTTGATTATACTCTTCTAATAAGCCACCGTATTGCATTTTCCGAAAAGAGTCATTATTTACCCATTGTTCAAAATCTACCTCAAATTGCTTCTTTTTATTAACAGCATCTAACCTTTTTAAGCCTTTGAGCACCCCTTGGTTTTTCTTCCAGCCATTCGCTATACCCGACTTCTTTGCAGAATACTGGATTCGGATTTTAGGAGAGGTCTCCATAGCAGCCAAAATGACATCCAATCGTCTAGTTCTCAATTCAATACTGGTTGGTATTGTATTCTTCACCTGATCTTCAATGACAAATGATGGTACATATTCCGAAGTTCTGCCAGGATAACCAAAGACCATAGTGAAATCTCCCTTTTCAATCCCTTTCAAAGAAATGGATAAGTGTTTTCTGGGGGAATAAGGAACATTGTCTTTTGAATAACTGGCCGGTTGATTATCTTTTCCTGCATATATCCTGAATAATGAGAAATCACCTGTATGCCTTGGCCACATCCAGTTATCTGTTTCACCTCCAAATTTACCAATAGCAGATGGAGGGGCTCCTACCAATCTTACATCAAGATAGTCTTCATAGATAAAAAGGAAATACTGATTACCCGAGAAAAATTCAGCAACCCGGGCCTTATAATGCGTTCCGGCTATGGCCTCTTCCTGAACTTTACGCTGATTGGCTGATATTACCGACCTTCTTTCCTTCGCTTCCATATGATTGTCAAGGCCTTCAAGAATTCTCCCGGTAACATCATCCATCCGAACTAAGAAAGTAACCTTTAGTCCAGGATTAGCGAGCTCCTCGTCCTTTGACATAGCCCAAAAGCCATCTGTAAGATAATCATTCTCAACAGTGCTGTGCCTTTGAATATTTCTGTATCCACAATGGTGGTTTGTTATCAACAATCCATCCTTTGAAATAATTTCACCTGTGCATCCCCCACCGAAGATTACAATTGCATCTTTTAAAGACGATTGGTTTATTGAGTATATATCCTCAGCAGTTAGCTTGAAACCTTTGGCCTGCATATCTCCAATATTGTACCTTTTAAGCAACATCGGAATCCACATCCCCTCATCAGCTATTGTTTTGGGCACAAGGAGCAGAACTGCTAATACAAAAAGACAGGTGGATTTTATCATATTATTCATAATTATTAGAAGTTGAATTATAATTAGTAAATCTCTTTATTTCCTGATATAATCGCTGGATAGGCAAGCCCATCACATTGAAATATGATCCCATAATCGAGTCCACCGCTACCAGTCCGATCCATTCCTGAATTCCATAGGATCCGGCTTTATCAAATGGTCTGAATTTTTTGATATAAAACTCAATTTCTTCTCTTGTTAACACAGAAAAAGAAACGATGGTAGTAGCTGAAAACGCTTCAGTCTTAGCTAATCCTGAAAGGCAAACTCCGGTAATAACCTTATGCTGGGAGCCAGAGAGACTTTCCAGCATATCTACGGCTTCATCAAAAGTATGTGGTTTTCCTAATACATGTCCATCCCTGGAAACAATAGTATCCGCTGTTATCAGTATACTATCAGACTCAAGTTCCAGTAGGTAGGGTTTGGCTTTTAATCTGGCAAGATGCAAAGGGATATCCTCCTCAGACAGTTTTTCTGGAAAATCTTCCTCAACTTCCTCTTTCAACCAAATTTCAAAAGGGATCTCCAATCCCCTGAGCAACTGCTCTCTTCTGGGAGAACGAGAAGCCAGAAAAATCTGGTAGTTAGATAAATGCTCAAGAAAACTATTCATATCTGATTGCCGAGACTTTTAAACAAGAAATACGCCACCGGTGCATATAGCAAGCCGAAAAACATAATCAACTT
>JAYEFL010000166.1:0-12467 GCA_034658635.1 Bacteroidota bacterium
GGGTAATACGGTTATATGGAGTATATCCTGCATACTGAATTGTATCAGGGGTATGATGGAATTTAATCTTCGGCCTAAGCATCCCGATGTCCGGCGATTAAATTCCATCATACCCCTGATACAATTCAGTATGCAGGATATACTCCATATAACCGTATTACCCTTAGGCAGAATCTTGTAGGATTCAAACAAAAGGATGTGGGCCAGTTTGATAAAGGGGGATATACTTTTGCAGGACATGGTGCCGCTATGATGGTGCCAATGTCTGTTATTCAGGAAGTTGGAATGATGGCTGAATTATTCTTCCTGTATTACGAAGAACACGACTGGTGTGAGAGGATAAAAATGGCTGGATATAAGGCTTATTATGAGCCAAAATCCACAGTGTGGCATAAGGAGTCTATGTCAACGGGCAAGGAAAGTCCGCTTAAGGCTTACTACATGACCAGAAACAGGATTTTATTTGCCCGAAGGAATGTCGGGAAGAACTTCAAATGGCTTACAATACTGTATTTGTTTACCATGGTGCCTCTGAATTTCTCAATCAGGTATCTAAAAAACAGGCAGTTCGACTTGTTCAAGGCAGTCTGGAAAGGAACCCTATGGAATCTGAGAAATAACGAATAACGAATAACGAATAACGAATAACGAATCAACCTAATATATGAATCTCATTTGGCTTTTAGTAAATATTGTGGAGGTAATCATCTATGCCTACCTGGGTTTTGCTGCTTTGTATATCTTCATATTTGGGATGGCAAGCCTCTTCAGGTATCGTTTGCCACGTCAAAGTGATGGCAGGAAGCGACGTTTTGCTGTGTTAATACCTGGATACAAAGAAGATGCTGTAATAATTGAAGTTGCTCGTAAGTCACTTGAGCAGGATTATCCTACTGAAGCTTTTGAAATAATCATTATTGCTGATTCTTTTCAGCCAAACACGCTGAATGAATTGAGAAAGCTTCCGATCAGGGTTGTTGAAGTGTCTTTTGAGATAAGCACAAAATCCAAGGCTCTGAATACTGCTATGGCCGAAATAGGGGATAATTATGATGTTGCGCTGATTCTGGATGCTGATAATATTATGAAGAAAGATTTTATTTATAAGATAAATCAGGCTTTCGATCGTGGTTTTATCGCAGTTCAAGGTCATCGTGCTGCAAAGAATATGAATTCCAGTATGGCGATACTGGATGCTGTGAGTGAAGAAATCAACAACAGTATTTTTCGTAAAGGACATAGAGTACTCGGGTTCTCATCAGCACTTATTGGTTCAGGGATGGCATTCGAATATGCCTTCTTTAAGAAGTTGATGTTGGAAATTAAAGCAGTGGGCGGATTTGATAAGGAGCTTGAGCTTCGCTTATTGAAGGATAAGCAGAAGATTGAATATGTTGAAGATGCATTGGTGCTGGATGAGAAAGTTCAAAAGACTGAAGTTTTTGCAACTCAACGAAAGCGCTGGCTATCAGCACAATTCGTTTATTTTGGCAGATTTGCCTTACCCGGCTTGAAGGAATTATTCAAGTCAGGGAACTTTGATTTTGCTGACAAGGTATATCAGATGATTCAGCCTCCCAGAATTCTGCTAATAGGCATTCTGACGATTCTGACTTTTATAATGGCTATGATTCACCAGTTTGCATCGGTCTGGATGTGGACTAACATGTTATTCGATTTCTTTTCATGGCTGGTGATCTGGTCTCTGAGTTTTCTGGCTTTTCTTTTCTCGATTCCCGGAAAGTTTTATTCCGCTAAGACTGCCAATGCATTATTGAGTTTGCCAAAAGGTTTTTTGCTAATGTTGCTTTCACTTTTTAAACTTAAAGGGGCAAATAAGCGCTTTATCCATACTGCACACGGAGTTGATGAGGATAAAAAGAAATGATTAACAGAACAGAACAGAACAGAACAGAACAGAACAGAACAAAACTATAGTTATGAAAATTGGAATAGAAGGACAACGCTTATTCAGGGTCAAGAAGCATGGTATGGATATGGTGGCGCTGGAACTAATAAAGAATCTTCAGCTTGTTGATAAAGAAAATGAATACGTAATATTTGTTAAACCTGATGAAGACAGATCTTGCCTGGAAGAAACAGATAACTTTAAAATTGTTGAACTGGGTGGTGGTCCCTATCCAAGCTGGGAGCAAATTGCCTTACCCAGAGCAGCAGCACGTGAGAAATGTGATATTCTGCATTGTACCAGTAATACAGCTCCGATATTTTCCTCCGTTCCTCTTGTTCTGACTTTGCATGATATTATCTACATGGAAAGCTCTAACATCAAACTTGCGTTTGGTGGTGGTACTGCTTATCAGCGTTTCGGGAATATTTACAGAAAATACGTGGTGCCCAGATTGTTGAAGAAGTCTAAAGCAACTATTACAGTTAGCGAATTTGAAAAAGAGCGTATAGGTGAATTCTTTAAGATGGATACCAGCAGGCTTCATGCAGTTTATAATGGTGTTGGTACCTATTTCACTCCGATTGATGATAAGGATGAATTGAAGCGTGTAAAAGAAAAATACCATCTTCCTGACCGTTTCTTTTTCTTTCTGGGAAATACCGTACCAAAAAAGAATACTCCTGGTACTCTAAAGGCTTTTTCTGATTTTCGTAAGCAAACCGGTCAGGATATCCCTCTGGTAATGCTGGATTATGAAATGGAAGACCTGCAAAAAATTGCCGATGATATGGGAGATCCGGATTTGCTTAAGCATATTCACTTAACCGGATATGTGGTTAATACTGATCTGCCGGCGATTTACAATCTGTGTGAAATTTTCCTTTATCCATCATTCAGAGAGAGTTTTGGTATTCCTATCCTTGAGGCTCAGCAATGTGGGGTTCCGGTGATTACCGCGAACACTTCGTCTATGCCGGAAGTTTCCGGTGATGGCTCTTTTCTGGTTGACCCTTATAAGATCGAGGAGATCACAAAGGCAATGATTGAAATTACGAGCAATAAAAAGTTCAGGGCAGAACTGATTAAGAAAGGATTGGCGAATTCTGCTAAATTCTCATGGAAGGCAATGGCAGAACGCGTATTGGAGTTGTATGAATTGGTTAATCAGGAAAAACAATAAATTATGATTAAGGGCAGAGATATTATTGTAATGGGTATTCAAGCCTGGGATATTGAGATAGGCAGTAATTGTAAGAACCTTGCTGCTGAGATGTCTAAAAATAACCGGGTTCTGTATATCAATCAACCATTGGATCGAAAATCCCGACAGACTGAAAAGGGTAGCGATAAGGTCAGGGTAAGATTGGAAGTTCTCAATGGGGAAAGGCCCGGACTAGAACAGATTAGTGATAGCATGTGGGTGCTAAACCCAAAAACCATGCTTGAATCTGCTAATTTTCTTCCGGACGGACCATTATTTGATTGGCTTAATAAGCTTAATAACAAGCGCTTATCAAAGGCTATTAAGCCGGCTATTGATGAACTGGGTTTTAAGGATTTTATTCTCTTCAATGATAGCAGTATGTTTCTGGGCTTGTTCCAAAAGGAGCTTTTAAAGCCTGCAGTATATGTCTATTATATGCGAGATTATCTCACAAAAAATCCTTATTGGAAAAAGCATGGCTTACGTATTGAACCTAAGTTAATTGCTAAGGCTGATCTGGTTGTGAATAATTCAACTCTGTATACAGAATATGGCAGGCGGTTTACCGAGCATTCTTACATGGTAGGACAGGGTTGTGAGGTGGCTGATTTTGATGATGAAATAAATGATATTAAAATCCCTGCCGATCTGGATGAAATAGTAAATAAGGGGAAGCCTGTTATCGGATACGTGGGATTCTTAAGCAGCCGGCGCTTGGGTATCCAATTGCTTGTAGAACTTGCAGAACTGGAACCAGATCATTCTTTTGTTTTGGTTGGACCAGAGGATGAAAGCTTCATGGCATCAAAATTACATCAAATGAGTAATGTGTTTTTCATGGGATCCAGAAAACCAGAAGAGCTTCCAGGATATATTAAAGGATTTGATATTTGCCTGAATCCACAACTCATTAATGACGCTACCATCGGCAATTATCCTCGTAAGATTGATGAGTACCTGGCTATGGGTAAACCAACAATAGCCAGCTCAACAAAGGCCATGGAATATTTTAAAGATTTCACTTACCTTGGGGTTAATGCTAATGATTATCACGCTTTGATAACTAAAGCCCTGGCTGAAGATTCTGAAGAGCTTAGAAAGGGCAGAAAGATATTTGCGAAAAGCCATACCTGGGAAAATAACGTTCTTGCAATTTATGAGTATATCATCAAAGTGAAAGGGAAGACATGGGGTTAAAAGAGCGGATTAAGGAAAATCAAAAGCTTAGAGATTTTGTAATGTGGACCATCTCCCCACGCAGACGACCTCGTCCGCGCTTGTGGATTAAGCTGATCGTTAATCCATTCGTTCATAAAAAAGGCAAAGGCTCAAAGATACGCCGGCCTTCAAGAATGGACCTCTTTCCATACAAAAATTTCCACCTGGGTGCGAATTCAACGGTTGAGAGCTACTGTGTTATCAATAACGGGGCAGGAGATGTGATTCTGGGCGATCGTGTGAGAGTTGGAATAGGCAGTGTGATTATTGGTCCTGTTACGATGGGAAATGGTTCTGGAATGGGACAACATGTATTCCTGAGTGGATTTAACCATGGTTTTGCTGATGGCGAGAAGAACTCAAGTCAACAAGAGCTTGATATGCGTCCGGTTATCATTGAAGAAGAAGCCCATATTGGTGCTAATTCAGTAGTAGTACCGGGTGTCACCATTGGAAAACGGAGTCAGATTGGTGCCGGAAGTGTTGTGACAAAGGATGTTCCTCCATTTTCTGTAGTTGTTGGAAATCCAGGCAGGGTTATCAAAAGATACAATCAGGAAACGAAGAAATGGGAGAAGGTGTAGCGAAAATAAAAAACATTGAATTATGAAAGGTTTAGAGATTCTGCTTTGGGTGTTGGTTTTTATAATATTCTATGCCTATGTGGGTTACGGAATAATATTATTCATTCTGGTTAAGCTGAAAAGATTGCTTGGACTCTCAAAGCCATACGCTGAAAACCAGGATTATGAGCCGGAGGTTACTTTGTTTGTTACTGCATTTAATGAAGAGGATTTTGTGGAGATGAAAGTCAGGAACAGTCGTGAACTTAATTATCCTCCTGAGAAACTGAAATTTGTTTGGGTTACAGATGGTTCTGATGATGCTACAGAGAAAATGCTTCGGGAATATGGAGACATTAAGGTTTACCATAAGGATGAGAGGAATGGTAAGATTGCTGCAATGAACAGAGGCTTCAAGTTTGTTGAGACTCCAATCGTGATGTTTTCAGATGCTAATACCTTGCTGGGTAAGGAATCTGTAAGAATAATTGTGGATTTGTTTAGAAATCCTAAAGTTGGTTGTGTAAGTGGTGAGAAAAGGATTTTCAAAAAAGAAGCTGATGCTGCTGCAGGGGCGGGAGAAGGATTATATTGGAAATATGAATCTACGCTAAAAAAATGGGACTCTGAATTGTATTCAGTTGTAGGTGCTGCAGGCGAATTATTTGCTGTACGAACTGAACTGTTTCATGAAGTTGAAAAGGATACTCTCCTTGATGATTTTATCATATCTCTTCGGATTGCAATGAGAGGATATCAAATCCAGTATAATCCTGATGCTTATGCTATTGAAACGGCTTCTGCTAATGTTAAAGAGGAGCTTAAGAGGAAAATCAGAATCTCTGCCGGAGGAATACAATCTATTGTCAGGCTATGGAAATTATTGAACATCTTCAAATATGGAGTTCTAACGTTTCAATATATAAGTCACAGGGTATTAAGGTGGACTCTGGCACCAATTTCTCTGCTATTGTTAATTCCACTGAACCTTTGGATAGCAATTAAGGCAGGCGGTCCGATTAACGCCGATTTCTATTCAATACTATTCTGGCTGCAGATTTTATTTTACGCTGCTGCTTTGCTTGGATGGTTTCTTGAAAACAGAATGATTAAGGTGAAGTTACTATTTGTACCTTATTATTTCTTCATCATGAATCTGTCAGTTTTTCTCGGCTTCTTCAGATATATTAAAGGTCGGCAATCTGTGAAGTGGGAACGGGCCAAGAGGGGAGAGTAACCTCGAATTTGTATTGTTTTCCGTGTGCTTCTCTTTTAACCAGGGTAGGATGCTGTGTGACAGATTCAATTTCAGTATTCTCTCCGGATATGTCAAGTACTATTTCCAGAATACTTCCTCTTTTCCTATTTTCCGATCTTTGATTGGATATCAGATTGCCTAATGAGAAGGCTGTTACACCTACTATATCATCACTTTCGTTATTGATAATTTCCAGAGGCTGAACTACATGAGGATGAGCTCCTATAACAGCCTGTACTCCCTGTTTATGAAGCCAATTGGCGAGCTCTTGCTGGTCAGCGCTTTGCAGGGTGTCATATTCATGTCCCCAATGTAAAAAGCAGATCAAAAAGTCAGGATCAAGTTTTTCAGTCTTTGATATATCCTTCCGGATTGCAGCTGTATCAACAAAATTTATCAGGTAATCAGGTATTGATATGCCAGGATTAATCCCATAGGTATAATTCAACAGGGCGATACGTTTGTTATGGATCTCAATAATCAGTGGGTTTAGCATATCCTTCTCTTCTTCACTAACAAAAGTTCCTGTATGGAGGATTTGCTTTTCATTCAAAACCTGAATTGTTCTTTGTAGTCCTGTTTTACCCTTATCATAGCTGTGGTTATTTGAAGTTACCAGGCAGTTGAACCCTGCATCCTGTGCAGTCTGAGCCAGCTCATCGGGCGATGCGAATTCAGGATATCCGGCAAATGATTCTCCGGGTAGAGTAGTTTCCAGATTAGCAATTGCCAGATCGGCTGTTTGTATCAAAGAGCTAATACCGGTGAAGTATGAGCTGAAGTTATGGTGGTTAGTGATGGAATCGTAAGCAGACAGTAGTTGTGTTTCATGGCACATAATGTCTCCGGCAAAGATCAGACGGATTTTACCCGTATTCTGTGCATTTGCCGTTACTCCGGCAGCCAGAATTAGTATCAGTGACACTCTGTGTACAAAGGCATTCATTTTAGGGGGTGAAGATAATCAGATTTGCGAATTATAGTAATTCTGAAACTGCTTCACCATTCTTACATGTCGTGTATTGAGTGGAATGGCTGCTGGTTTGCCACGGTTATAAGCAGAAACTGCCGCATTCCAGGATCCGAATTTGTTATGAAGCTCATGCAGAAATTTTCCTCCTGCCTCAATGCTTTTATTGACGTGGAATCGATGATCGATTTGAGAAAGTTTCTGATAATCAAAATCATTTTGCCTGACAAGGAAGCGCAGGGCTTTTCCATGGATCTTGTCTCTTCCTGTTTTCTTAGAATTTCCATAGGTTTTTAATCCATAGGCCTGAGCAGTGCCGGGTTGAAACATCATCAGGCCTGCTCCTCCGTCATCACCTGTATTCAGCTGCAGTGGATTGCCCATTGACTCCTGCATTATCAGTCCGGCTAATAATCCCTTAGGAATGCCATATTTCTTTTCTGTATTTCTTATTGAAACTGCCCATCTTACTGTTCGGGAATATCTTCCTTGCTTTGAATAAGCACTAGAGCTGATAGCAGTTGAAGCATTACCAGATCCCGGAGTATTATTCTCAGGAATAACAAGATTCTTCTCCTGACTGGAGAATACCTGAAAGAAGTTAGCCACAGAATAGTTCCAGTCAACAACCAGAGTAGCTTCATTAATCAGAATTACCAATCCGCAAATCTTAATCCAGAAAAGATATTTCTCCAGATTCCAGGCTGTTTTTTTTCTGAAATATTTTCTGAGTCTTTTAAGGAGCGGTTTCCATTGTTTTGAGAAGAACCAATAGATTATCAGAACAGCTAGAATCAGGAATAGTAGATCGGTCAGGGTGCGGATAAATGGCGACTCCAGTGGTTTAACCAGTTTAATCAGCCATCCGTAATATCCGTATACATAAGCAGCCATCAGGCTGATGAAAACCATGATGGCATTTATTTTTACCAGATATTTTCTTTTGCTTGATTTTTTCATTTGGGGGCTGTAAAACAAAATGGGATGTAGCGTAAAACTTTTTTTTCTGAATTGGAGGTCGCAAAGTGCGTCCTCCAATTAAAAAACTCTTCTTTTGACATTTCGAACATAAAATCTTTAGGAAAGCAATAAACAGACATATTAGTGGCCGGTAAGCTTTTTAGCAAGGCGTTCCAGAAGTTCACTAAATCCGCTCTCTCTGAGCATTTCAATAAAGGATCCGGCTATTCTGGCCAGCAGATTATTCTCTCCATGAGGTTCGTAAGAGGCAGCCCCGATTGCATATAGAATGAAGAGGGAGTACAGCAGGACGAGAATAACAATGTGGCGTTTAGTTAGCGTTTTTGCGAAGTAGAAAATTCCCAGAGTAATTACTGTGATAATTACCAGCATAACTCTGATATCAATAATTGTTGGGCCTGCTGCTGTGAAATCTATTGTTTGCCCGGTAAATAAAAGAAATAGTGCCAGAGGTAGTCCCAGACTTATTGTGATGTCAAAAATATTGGATCCAAGAACGTTTGAAAGGGCATCGTCATGGTTCCCTCTTCTGGCATCCAGCATCGACACAATAGTATCGGGGATACTACTTGCAGCAGCAACCAAAATGAGTGCCACGAACAATGGATTGATTTTCAATTGAGTTGCTATTCCTTTGCAACTCTCAACTAATCCGGCGCTTGCGAGAGATATCAGGAGTACTGCGATAATAAGAATATACCAACTGCGCCTGGTAATTCCATTCTCTGAGTTAAATTGGTACTTCTGGTACCATTTTGCATTATTAAAAACAGACTTGGTTTTATCTGTCTGACTTTCGGATTTCTTCTTTGTCATGGAGGCAAATAGAAATAACAAATATACCAGATATAGAGAAGTCAGGATCCATCCATGCATCTGTGTGATTTCCTGGCTACTTAACAGCACAAGTAGCACCAGTTCAGTAAAGATCAGGAAAAGACCATCGCGCAGAATCACTTTTTTGGTAAGTTTAATCCCTCTTACACCAATTGAGATCACTACTCCGATAACCATTACCGGAATAACAATACTATTGAAGATTGCTGATCCGGTATTTCCTCCAAAACTGGTTGCCAGGTCACGACCAAGATTGTCATGAGTCGCGAATGCAAGGAAGAAAACTGTAGTTAACAATTCCGGCAATGAAGAACCGATAGCATTCAGAGTTGCCCCTTTAACCCCATCGCCCATATTTCTTCCTAGATAATTTGTAGCAGAGTCAAAAATTCTACAGGCTTTTGCAATGATATATGAGCTGAAGAAGATTATCAACAGTCCACCAATGATAGTATGGAAGAAGAATTGTATGATAGTTACTAAGATTTATTTTCTATAACGGAGTTTCATAAGCAATCATATGAAATAACTGATCATCAAGGAAATTATTTTCCAGATCCTCAATGATTTTTGGAAATAATTTAAGTGTCCAGCCTTTAGTGACAAGAAGCATGTGTCCTAGTTGTCTTTCTCCAAGGCTAATGGGTACAAATAAAACTTTGTATTTGTGATTCTTTGCGACCCAGGAGACTTCAGTAAGTTTTGAAATATGGTCAAGCTTCAAGTCCTCCGGAGTGTTGATTGTAAGCGGAGTACATTTAAGAAACTCAAATATTCCTCCTGTGATTTCCAGTCCTGGAAATCTAAAAAAATGAATTATCAATTTAGCAACTTCTTTCTGAAATTCTTCAACTCCGGTGTACTGATTTAGGGCAACTTTATTCTTAATAACATCAAAAGCCGAGGCTAATTGCTGTGGAATGGTGATCAACACATAAAAATACACTCCGATTCCCATTGATATGAGTGCGGAAAAGATAACGACAGGAATTACCTGCATTGCCTGGTTCAAAAGACTTATGCCTATCCAATAAGCAAGAGTACTTATACTCAGAACCCAGAAGAACAGAAGGATTTTCAGTATTGTTTTTGTTATGTTGTTGAATGTTGAGAGCATGACATAATTGTTTTGGGTTTAATTTTTTATTTGTTTAGTTGAATAAACTCAAATGGTCCTTCAATCAAATCTCCGGATGTGAATTCGCCAAAATGATAAATTTTAATATTTATGTAGGGTAAAAATTCTTTTACACCAGTTTGTCCGAGTAATGGAACCAGATATTCTTTAAGAAGTCCTTTCCCCAGGCTTTTTGATCTGAATGCTTCAAGTGAGCCAACGAAACAATAGATTGATAATCTTCTTCTTGCCAAAATATCATAATTACCTATTTCTTTCACTACTACCTCAGCAAGTTTGCCTGAACTACTAATGGTTGTTTCATGAATAATTGTATTGAAATTGACAATAGCATTCAGGTCATTGGTTGAAAATGGTTTTGTCTTTTCATTATATGCTCCAAATTCAATTGGAACTCCTTCTTGTACGAGGTCAGCGAGATCCTGAGTAATTCTGGTTATGTGTCCGGTGATAGCCATTTTCTTATCTGCCAGTCTTGAATTGCTCCCATTCATATCGACAAGAATCAGATGATAATCTTTTCTTGGCGTAACCTCCATATTGAGGGAAGATCCATTGATTAGATTCAGCTGGTTCTTTGGGATAAAGATTTCCAACTCTCTGTTGTCAACCTGTATCTGATCAGTACTATTTGTGGCTTTCAAGTCATAACCAAATGGTTTAACAATGTGTAAAACAGCAGGTCTGAAGTCACGGCTTGCATTCCGGAATTTAAGTTTCTTCCCGTTTTTGGAGAAGCCAATTTTGCCGCTTTTTATTAGTGCTTTTTCGGTAGTAGATAAAGAAATACAATCATAGTAATATTCTACATCAGGCATTTCATCTAACACTTCCGGATCACCTTCAAAGTGAACTGCAAACTGGACCTGGCCAGCTTTGGTTTCCTTGGCTGACCTGATATTTGTTGTATAATCTTTGGTCTTAAAGAATGGTTCTCTTGGTTCATATAACTGATAGCTAAGACCAATGTTAATAAAGCCTCTCGTTTGGGATTTAAAACTATTCAGACCAACAAATGGGGTTAACTGTTCAGATACAAATATTTCATTTGAACTCTTAAACGGAGAAGTTAAGGATGTTTCAAAAAATGCACCAATAGATAAACTAAGCTGCTTGAAGAAACTGTATTCATATTTGACACCGATTTGTCCGCTTAGCCAGGGTTTTATAGAGTGATAATAGTTTTGTGTCACCGGAACAGATCCTGACGTAAAACCGTAATTAGGAAGATCCCTGAGAAGGAAAGTTCCGAATGAATCAAATGAATACTCACCCATGTATTCAGTATTTCCATCAACAAAATAGCCTCTTATTTGACTTGGTAATACTAAGTTTGCTCCTGCAACAAGCGATAGGGTAGAGTTAGAATAGTTTTGGGTTAGACTGAGTAACAATGGGATATTGAAATACCTTAATTTCCAATGCTGGATAATATTTGTTGCATCAACAATGTGAGTATATGGTTGATTGTCGATATCTATAGATGGAAAGGAGGTTCTGTAATTACCAATATTCAGGTATTTTGATAATTTTCCAAAACCCAATCCTGTTTCCATATACAAATTTGAATTTCCAAAGCCAGAGATCAGGAAGCTTCCTGTAAGTTCAGCTGTCCCGGAATAATCATAGCTTGTTGGTATCGTATCATTTGAAAAGTTTTCAAATCCTGGTTGGTATGAAAGGCCAACTTTCTCAGGTACAAGAGGATGGAAGTTGTATTTGTCATAACTAATCCTGAGTATTCGGGCGCCAGTATTTTTCAGAATGTGATGTTGTGGTACTAGTATTGTAAACCACAGGGTCTTGGAAATGATTCCGGTTTTTCTAAAATCTCTTCTTTTTCCTTTATATCTTATCGTTTGAGTGATTGGAATACTCCATATTTTATAGTTCTGTCTCAAACTGTAATCAAAGTTCTCTTCTATTGCTAATTCAAAAGCCTTGGGTTTGCCTGAGCTACTGATTGGATCATATGATTTTTTAAAGAAATTGCCATAAGCTTTAATATAATCGTTGAAAAGTATCAGTTGTTTTGTTTCCGATGGAAGAACTCCACTGACCTCATTAACATAAGATAAAACATTGACTACAAAGACTTCAGATTGTTTACTAATCATTTTATCAAAGGGTACATTTGCTTCTGGTTGATTTCCAAGAGTATTCATTTGGTCCTCAAATCTTTGGAGGAGTTCAATGACAGCATAATCCAGATTATCCTTTGTTGACTTGAACTGACCGTAGCTGCAATTAACGATAGTTGAGATTAGCAGAGTTGCAACAAAAATCTTAGTTGTAATATGCCTGATATATGAATAGCTATTTAAAGTCATTAATCCTGATTCAGTTCATTTATAGTTTTGCATTGGCACCCATCTTTATAGAAAAC